>JBKJTD010000122.1:0-11638 GCA_046590915.1 Vicinamibacterales bacterium | reverse complement strand
GTGCAGTTCCACCCTGAATTCAAGTCGAAGCCGCTGCGACCGCATCCGCTGTTTGCCGGGTTTGTGGACGCCGCCCATCGATACAAGCTGGCCCAGTCGGGTCAGTCGACCAACGTCACCGCCATCGGCGACCGTCGGCGGTAAGTCATGGTGACGAAAGTTCGAATTGCTGACAACGTCATTCTTGGTGGACGCGAGTTGGTCCTTATTGCGGGCCCGTGTGTCATCGAGAGTGACGCACACGTCATCGAACTGGGCAGGGCCATTGCCGCGATCGCGCAGCGTGTCGGACTGCCCTACGTGTTCAAGGCGTCGTTCGATAAAGCCAACCGCACGTCGGCCTCCTCATTCCGCGGGCCGGGCATGGCCGAGGGTCTGAAGGCGCTGCAAGGAGTGAAAGACGCCCTCGGCGTCCCGGTGCTTACCGACATTCATGCGCCGGAACAGGCGGCACCGGTGGCGGAGGTCGCCGACGTGCTGCAGATTCCCGCATTTTTGTCGCGCCAGACCGACCTGATCGAGGCCGCTGCGAAGACGGGACGGGTGGTCAACATCAAGAAGGGGCAATTTCTCGCCCCAAAAGACATGAAACACGCCGTGGCCAAGGTGATCGCCGCCGGCAACCCGAACGTGTGCCTCACCGAGCGCGGCTTTTCATTCGGCTACAACAATCTCGTCGTCGACATGCGCGGCTTCCCGATGATGCGGGAGCTGGGGGTGCCGGTGATCTTTGACGTGACGCACAGTCTCCAACTGCCCGGCGGCGGCGACGGCGTCACGGCGGGCCTCGCACAATACATCACGCCACTCGCGCGGGCCGGTGTCGGCGCAGGCGTGGACGGCGTCTTTCTTGAAGTGCACGAAGACCCGGCCAGGGCTAAAAGTGACGCGCAGAATGCCCTGAGACTCGACCTGCTGGAGCCGCTGCTTCGGCAGTTGGCCGCCATCCACAACGTGGTACGGTCCACCGACACCGATTCATGACTCCAGAACCTCACGATTCACTGCACATCGCGCGTCAGGTCCTTGAAACGGAAGCGCAGGCCATTCTCGGATTGATCCCGCAGCTCTCGGAAAGTTTCGTCCGCGCGGTGGACATCCTCCACGACTGCCGCGGCCGCGTCATCGTGACAGGCATGGGCAAATCCGGGATCATTTCGCACAAGATCGCGGCGACCCTGTCGAGCACCGGGACCTCGGCATTTTTTCTGCACCCCGCCGAAGCCATTCACGGTGACCTCGGTGCGGTGCGCGCCGAGGATTGTGTGCTTGCACTGTCGCACAGTGGAGAAACGGCGGAGCTGGTCCGGCTCGTGGAAGCCATCCGGCGGATTGGCGCCAGACTGATCGTGATCAGCGGAGAACCCGCGTCGACGCTTGCACAGGCTGCCGATGTCTCGCTCAGTTGTCACGTGGCCGAAGAAGCGTGCCCGCTCAACCTCGCGCCGACAGCCAGCACGACCGCGTCACTGGCGCTTGGTGACGCCCTCGCCCTCGCGTTGTCGCGGCGCAAGGGCTTCCGCGAGGAGGACTTCGCGAATCTGCATCCCGGCGGACGCCTGGGGAAAAAATTGATGCGGGTCGAGTCGCTCATGCACGGCGGCGACGCCCTGCCGGCGGTGCGGCCCGACACGGTCATGCCCGATGTGATTCATGAAATTACCGACAAACGCCTGGGCATGACGTGCGTGGTGGACGTCGGCGGACATCTGCTGGGACTGGTCACCGACGGCGACCTTCGTCGACACCTCATCGCCGGCTCCGCGCTGCTCACGCAGACCGCGGGCGACATCATGACGCCGCACCCGGTCACAATCACGCGCACCGTCCTTGCGGTCGAAGCGCTGCGCCTGATGGAGGAACGCAAAATCACGTCCGTCATTGTCGTCACCACCGACGGCCGGGCGGAGGGGGTCGTGCACCTTCACGATTTGTGGCGCACTGAGATGATTTGATGGAAATCACACGGGAGCAATTCGAGGCGCGCGCGCGCAACCTCCGCATGGTGCTGCTCGATGTGGACGGGGTCCTGACGGACGGCACTGTCGCGATCGCCGGCAACGGAAATGAATGGAAGGCATTTTCCATTCGAGACGGAGCGGCGATCGTGTGGGCACAGCGCTCGGGGCTGGAGATTGGCCTCCTGAGCGGACGCTCGTCAGAGGCCACGACCAGGCGAGCTGCAGAGCTCAACATCACCGTGGTCCTGCAGGGTGAATCCGACAAACGCGCGGCCTACCTCCACCTGGTGACCACTGCCGGACTCAAGGATGAGCAGGTCGCCTACATGGGTGACGATCTCATTGACCTGCCGGTGCTGCGCCGCGTCGGGCTCTCTGCGGCGCCGCGGGACGCGTGTGCGGATGTGCGGGAACGAGTGCATTACGTGACCGGCGCCACTGCGGGCCATGGGGCGGTGCGCGAGTTCCTCGAGCTCATCCTTCGTGGACGGGGCCGATGGGACGCGCTGGTGCGGACCCATCTGACATAAGCTCCACACAGCACTGAATGGACAGTACCTACTTCCTTCCAGCGATTCTGGTCGCCATCCTGCTCGGCATCGCCGGAGGCAAGGCCTGGGAACGTTACAAACTCGTGCAGGGCAAGTGGGTGGATCGGCGCAGGATTCGGCAGACCCCACACTTTATTGTCGGCCTGAACTACCTTGTCGCCGGCCGCGTGGATCTGGCGATCGAACAGTTTGAGGCCGCGCTCGAACTGGACCCGGACGCGCTGGAGTTGCGCCTCATGCTCGGCAACCTGTACCGCGAACGCGGACAGGTCGGCCGCGCGATTCAGGAACATCAGAATCTGCTCCAGCGGCCACGCCTCAATCCGATGGAACACGCCAACGTGCTGTTGTGCCTCGGGCTCGACTATCGCCAGGCCGGGTTTGTGGATCGCGCCACCGAAGCCTTCTCGGAAGTACTGAAGCTCGATCCGCAGAACGAAGCGGCGCTGGGCAACCTTGAAAAAATGCAGGAGGAGCAGCATCAGTGGCAGGACGCCTATGCGACTCGCCAGCGACTGGCGGCGCTGGGCTCCCCCGCTGCTCAGGCACGGTCCAACACCATCCTCGCGTTTCTCGAACATGAACTGGGTCTGGAGGCGTCCGGTCGAAAGGATTTTTCTGAAGCGGCCCGCCGGTTCGAAGCCGCCATCGCGCTCGATACCGCGGTGATTCCTGCCTACCTCAGCCTCGGCGACGTCCGGATGCATCAGGGCGATGAGTCTGGCGCGGCGAGCATCTGGGAACAGGCCGTCGACGTCTCACCTGATCGCGCGCACCTGCCGCTCGGACGACTGGAAACCCTGTATGTGAATCAGGGCAAACGCGACCGGTTCGTGGCGCTCTGTGAACGGCTCACCGCCGCCGCCCCACGCGAATGGCGTGCCCGCGCGGCGCTGGCAAGGCACCTGGTTGCGCACGGCAATCCGACGCGTGCGCTCGAGCTGCTCTTCGGCGCACTCGAACATAATCCGCACGCCATCGCGATTCATCAGGCCATCTGGGCGTTGCTCTCCGCACTGAAGTTGCCTATTCCGCTTGTCGCGCGGTACATCGACACCACTCGTCAGTCGGTCTTTTACCTCGATCCCCATGTGTGCACCCGCTGCCGTTACCGCAGTACCGGCCTGCTCTGGCAGTGTCCGCAATGCCATGAGTGGAATACATTCGTCGAGGAACGCATCACGCCCGCTTCCGACGCCGACTCCGATGGGCCCGGTGGGGCGTCGGCCTGACGGGCGCCTTGCGAGGTTCTGGGTGATGGGTTCAGGACGGGCGAATCGCGTCGCGCTGACCGGAGGCATCGCGACCGGCAAGTCGCGCTGTCTCGTGGCCCTGCGCACGCTCGGGGTGCCCACCATCGACGCTGACCAAATTGCACGAGAGGTCGTGGCGCCCACCACCGCGGGACTGCAGGCCATAGTGGACCGGTTTGGACGCGTTATTCTCAATGCGGACGGCACGCTCAATCGCGACACACTCGCCACCATCGTCTTTGACGATGCGACGGCGAGACGTGACCTCGAAGCGATCATTCATCCGCGCGTATATGCGGCCATCAGCCAATGGTTCGCGACGCTCGACGCGCCTGCCGGTGTCGCCGACATTCCGCTCCTGTATGAGACCGGGAGGGAGGGCGATTTCGACGTGGTGATCGTGGCCGCCTGCCAGCCTCAGCAGCAGATCGAGCGACTGATCACGCGTAACGGGCTTTCAGAGGCCGCCGCGCGCGCGCGCATCGACGCCCAGCTGCCGCTGGCCGACAAAGTTGCGCGTGCCGATTATGTGATTGACACATCCGGTTCGCTGGGGGAGACGGACACGAACACGCTTCGTGTGTGGCACGCGATCAGATCGTCCGTGTAGGGCGGCGGCTTTACTGAAGGCCACGCCCTACGTACCACGGGAAGTTCCACAACCCGATTAGCCGCGCTGACGATTCGTCGCCGCGGTGACCGTATTTTTCAGCAGCATCGCGATGGTGAGTGGCCCGACGCCGCCCGGCACAGGCGTCATCGCTGACGCTACGGACGCGACCGCGGGGTGCACGTCCCCCACCACCGCACTGCCCTTCTTGTCGAAGTCGGCGACGCGGGGATGACCGGCGCCGAAAAACCCAACGACCGTGTCGCGTGACTCCACACGGTTGATGCCTACATCGATGACTACCGCGCCCGGCTTGACGAACTCCGGTGTCACGAACCCCGCACGGCCAATGGCGGCGACCAGAATGTCCGCCCGTCTGCACGTTTCCTGAAGGTCGGGCGTTTTGGAATGACAGACGGTCACCGTGGCGTCACGCTGCAGGAGCAGCAGGGCCATGGGTTTGCCGACGATGTCGCTCCGCCCGATGACCACCGCGTGTTTGCCTGCGATGGGCAGACCGAGCCGGTCCATCAACTCAATGACGCCCGACGGCGTACATGGTTTCAGCGCCGCTCGGCCCTGCACGAGCAGTCCGACATTATGCGGATGAAATCCGTCCACATCCTTGCGTGGATCGATGCCGTCAAAGACGCGCTCGGTGCCGTGTTTGCCGATACCGGCCGGCAGGGGTGCCTGCACGAGAATGCCGTCGCACGAATCGTCTGCGTTCAGAGCCAGCACCGTGGCGAGCACCTGGTCCACTGTCGACTCGGCTGCCAGCCGGTGCACACGCACGACCAGTCCAGCTTCGGTGCCGGCGCGTTCCTTGTTGCGAACGTAAATGTGAGAGGCGGGATCGTCTCCCACCAGCACGATGTCGAGCCCAGGTGAGCGACCGTGGGTGGAGGCAAACGCCTCCACCCGAGGTCGGACTTCCGCACGGATGGCCTTGGCGACCTCCGTACCGTTCACTATTTCTCGCCCGAAATCTTCGAGAGAACCCGCCCAATGACGAAGATAACGATGGAGACGGCAAACACCTGGAGACCAAAGACGTCAGCCTGTTCCGCAGTGACACCGATTTCATGCCACTTGGCGGTCGTTTCATTGGTGATGCCCCACTCGGTGAAAAATCCGAGGATGGTCATTGCGAAGCCGTTGAAGATCGCGAGGCCGCCAAACGCAGTCGTGAAGTTCGCCACGGCCTGCATGGCGGTGCGGCGCGCACGCTCTTGCGGGTCAGCCAGCGTACTGTTCACACGGCCGTACACCCAATAGATGATCAGGCCGAGGTCCAGCCATACCAGGAACCGGACCCACGTGAGGACCGGCAGACTGAGCATCAGCCAAAAGCACGAAATGATGCCAAGCGTCGGCAACACCGGACCAAACGGCACGCGGAAGTTGCGCTTGGCATCGGGGCGCGTCCGGCGCAGGATGAGGACGGCGGCACAGACCACCACAAAGGCGAAGAGCGTACCGATGCTCGTCATCTCTCCGACGGTCTGAATCTGCGTGAAACCCGCCACGACGGCGACGATAACGCCCGTGATGATCGTCGTGATGTAGGGCGTGCCGTACTTCGGATGCACGACGCTGACGCCCGGGGGGAGTAGCCGGTCGCGGCTCATCGCGAAGAAGATACGCGGCTGGCTGAGAAGCATCACGAGCAAGACCGACGTGATTCCCGCGACGGCACCAGCCGACACCAGATACGCGGCCCAGTCCTGGCCAATCAAGCTCAGCGCAAACGCCACCGGCGCGTTCAGGAAGCCGACGTCATTTTTGTAGTCGACCACGGGGACGATACCCGTCAGCACGGCGGCCACGGCCAGATACAGGATGGTGCAGACGACCAGTGACGACAGGATGCCAATCGGCAGGTCGCGCTGCGGGTTCTTGGCCTCTTCGGCGGTGGTCGAGACGGCGTCAAAGCCGATATAGGCGAAGAAGACCACCGCAGCGGCGGCCATCGTGCCCTGCCAGCCATAGGCGTAAAACGGCGTCCAGTTTTCCGGCCGCACGAAGCTGAAGCCGGCGCCAATGAAGAAGACGATGGCGACCAGCTTGATCGACACCATGATGGCATTGGCACGTGCCGTCGCCTGAACGCCCACCACCAGCAGGGCCGTGATGGCGAGCACAATCAGGACGGCGGGCAGATTAATCAGCGCGCCGATCGAGTTGCCGCTGCCATCGACCGTTCCCGGTGCGGCCGACATCCAGACCGGCAAATGAATCCCCGCCCCTGACAGGAGCTTCTGCATGTAGCCGCTCCAGCCGATGGCGACGGTCATCGACCCGACGGCGTATTCAAGAATCAGGTCCCACCCGATCATCCAGGCGACCAGCTCGCCCAAGGTGGCATACGCATAGGTGTACGCGCTGCCCGCGATGGGGATCATGGACGCGAACTCGGCGTAACACAATGCCGCAAAGCCGCAGGCAAGCCCTGCGACCATATACGACATCATGATGGACGGTCCGGCCTGGTTGGCGGCCGCCGTTCCCGTCAGCACAAAAATACCGGTGCCGATGATGGCCCCGATACCAAGGAGCGTGAGGTCCCACGCGCCGAGGCTCCGTTTGAGGGCCTTGGAACCGTGTTCCACATCACCGACGAGTTGTTCAATCGACTTCGTTTTGAGGAGATTAGAATCCATAGTTTTTGGGTCTCAAGGACACTGGCGCGGCCATTATAGGCGAGTCAAGCCCGGAACCGCGTATGATACGCCCCGCGACGGCACATGCCGTCAGTGAAAGGATGTGTGTCCCTTGGTTGTACGGTGGCGTCATGTTCGGTCGGTTCTACTCTCCCTGCTTCTGATTCTTGCCGCTGCGCCGCTGGCCGCGGCCCAGCAGCCCCCGGCGCCCCACGCTGGAGGCGAGGCCAATCTGGTCCTGCCGGACCTGAGTCAGGTCACCTTCCAGGGCATCGATGGCCGGTCCCTGCTGATGGTGGGCCTGCTGGTCTCAGCCCTCGGGCTCCTTTTCGGGCTGGTCATCTACCGCCAGCTCAAGAGCATGCCCGTGCATGCCTCGATGCTCGAGGTGTCCGAGCTCATCTACGAAACGTGCAAGACCTACCTCATCCAGCAGGGCAAATTCCTGCTCATCCTCGAGTTGTTCATCGGCGCGATCATCGCGTTCTACTTTTTCGGGCTGCTGCACTTTACGGTGCTGAAGACCGCAATCATCCTGCTGTTCAGCGTGGTAGGCATTGCCGGCAGCTACGGCGTGGCCTGGTTCGGGATCCGGGTCAACACGTTCGCCAACTCGCGTACGGCGTTTGCCAGCCTCCGGGGCATGCCATACCCGTGCTACGCGATTCCCCTGAAGGCCGGCATGAGCATCGGCATGATGCTCATCAGCGTCGAACTGCTGCTGATGCTCTTCATCCTGCTGTTTGTGCCGGGCGACTACGCCGGCGCGTGTTTCATCGGGTTTGCCATCGGTGAGTCGCTGGGCGCCTCGGCGCTGCGCATTGCCGGCGGCATCTTCACGAAAATCGCCGACATCGGTGCCGACCTCATGAAGATCGTCTTCAAGATCAAGGAAGACGACCCGCGCAACCCGGGTGTCATCGCCGACTGCACGGGCGACAACGCCGGCGACTCGGTCGGTCCCTCGGCTGACGGCTTCGAAACTTACGGGGTGACCGGCGTCG
The DNA here is from genome assembly GCA_046590915.1 of Vicinamibacterales bacterium. Lineage (GTDB taxonomy): Bacteria > Acidobacteriota > Vicinamibacteria > Vicinamibacterales > SCN-69-37 > SYFT01. Next base: position 3,596 of record JBKJTD010000122.1, on the reverse strand, counting down.
CGCTGATTTCGTTCATTCTCCTCGCGGTCAGCAGCCCGCAGGTGCAGGTCCAGCTGCTCGTCTGGATCTTCATGATGCGTATCGTCATGGTGCTGGCGTCCGGTGTCTCGTACCTCTTGAATGAGGCGATGGCCAAGGCCCAGTACACAAATGCGCTGACGATGAACTACGAGGCGCCGTTGACGCGCCTGGTGTGGCTGACGTCGATCGTGTCGGTGGTCCTGACCTACATCGCGTCGTACCTGCTGATTCCCAACCTGGCAGGTGACACCACGTTGTGGTGGAAGCTGTCAACGATCATCACGTGCGGCACCCTGGCGGGGGCGATCATCCCCGAGCTGGTCAAGATCTTCACGTCGACCGAGTCGGCGCACGTGCGCGAAGTGGTCACATCGTCGAAGGAGGGCGGTCCCTCGCTCAACATCCTGTCGGGCCTGGTCGCTGGCAACTTCTCGGCCTACTGGCTGGGCGTGACCATGATGGGGCTGATGGCGCTTGCGTACTACGTGAGCGGCTTCGGCCTGGCGATGAATGACGGCGTGCGTGACGGCATGCTGGCGCCGGCCGTGTTCGCGTTCGGCTTGGTGGCGTTCGGATTCCTGAGCATGGGCCCGGTGACCATCGCCGTGGACTCCTACGGCCCGGTCACCGACAACGCGCAGTCGATCTACGAACTGTCACAGATCGAAGAGATTCCGGGCATCGCCGGCATCCTCAAGAAGGATTACGGGTTTGAGCCGAACTTCGCGAAGGCCAAACACAACCTTGAGGAGAATGACGGCGCGGGCAACACCTTCAAGGCCACCGCCAAGCCCGTGCTGATCGGGACTGCGGTCGTGGGCGCCACCACCATGATCTTCTCGATCATCGTCTCGCTGACGCAAGGCCTGCAACCGCAGTACATGGAATACCTGTCGATCCTCCATCCGCCGTTCTTCCTCGGACTGATGATGGGTGGCGCGATGATTTTCTGGTTTACGGGCGCCTCTATCCAGGCGGTGACCACGGGCGCCTATCGCGCCGTGGAGTTCATCAAGGCGAACATCAAGCTGGAAGGTGTGACGAAGGCGTCGGTGGAAGACTCGAAGAAGGTCGTCGAAATCTGCACACAGTACGCGCAGAAGGGCATGTTCAACATCTTCCTGGCGGTGTTCTTCGGCACGCTGGCGTTCGCGTTTGCCGAGCCGTTCTTCTTCATCGGCTACCTGGTGTCGATCGCCCTGTTCGGCCTGTTCCAGGCCATCTTCATGGCCAACGCGGGCGGCGCATGGGACAACGCGAAGAAGATCGTCGAAGTGGAGCTCAAGGCCAAGGGCACGCCGCTGCACGATGCATCCGTCGTGGGTGACACCGTTGGTGACCCGTTCAAGGACACGTCGTCGGTGGCCATGAACCCGGTCATCAAGTTCACCACACTGTTCGGCCTGCTTGCCGTCGAGCTCGCCGTGCAGTTGACCGCCACCCAGGGCCCCGGGCTCACGCATACACTGGCCGTCGCGTTCTTCGCGGTGTCGGCCTATTTCGTGTGGCGGTCGTTCTACCGCATGCGCATTGGCGAAAACTGAGTCGCTGGTTCGGGCGCTGGGGACGTTCGGCCTTGCAGCGGCCATCGTCAACATCACCATCGGTGGCGGCATCTTCCGGCTTCCGGCCAATGTGGCCGGGTCGTTGGGTGCCGCCGCGCCCCTCGCCTACATCGTCTGCGCGGTGGCGATGGGACTCATCGTGCTGTGTATTGCAGACGCCGGCAGCCGTGTCTCGCTGACCGGTGGGCCCTACGCCTACGTAGGGACGGCGTTTGGCGACTACGCCGGGTTTTTGTCCGGCGTGCTGCTGTGGATGCTGGGTACGTTTGCTGGCGCGGCGGTCTCGACGGTATTCGCGTCGAGTCTCGTCCTGCTCTTTCCCGCGCTCGCGGGGCCCTCGACCGAAGCCATGGTACTCGTCGCCGTCTTTGGACTCTGGACCGCGATCAATGTGCGCGGCGTGGGGCTTGCCTCACGCCTGAATTCGATCGCGACCGTCGCGAAGTTGCTGCCGCTCCTCCTGGTGGCGATCGGTGGTCTCTTCTTCATCAACACGTCGAATCTCGCCTGGCCGGTGGCTCCGGCGGTCTCTGATGTCGCACGCACATCCCTGCTTCTCATCTTTGCGTTTGCCGGTGTCGAGTGCGCGCTCGTGCCCAGTGGTGAAGTGCGCGACACCGCACGCACGGTCCCGCGGGCGATTGCGATCGCGATGTTCACCATCACGGTGCTGTATCTGCTGCTGCAGGTGGTGGCCCAAGGTGTCCTGGGACCGGCATTGGCCGATTCAACAACAGCGCCTCTGGCGGACACCGCGCGCACCGCGTTTGGCGGATGGGCCGGTCACCTCCTGCTTGCCGGTGCCTCCGTGTCGATGTTTGGCTACCTCGGCGGGATGACGCTGTCGATGCCGCGCATGGTGTACGCATTCGCGCGAGATGGGTACCTGCCCGCGCGTCTGGCCGCGATCCACCCTCGGTCGCAGGCACCGGTTGCCGCCATCATCCTCCAGGCGCTGCTCACCCTGGCCCTGGCTTTGTCGGGCACCTTCGAACGCCTCGCCCTGCTGGCCAATGTCTCCGCGCTCGTCCTCTACCTCGGATGTGCGCTCGCATCGGCCAAGCTTCGGCACGATGGCGTCACCACCGATGGCCAGAAGTCGTTTCACGTGCCATTTGCTGCGGTGGTACCCTGGCTGGCATGCGCCGTCATCGTGTGGCTGCTGACGGGACTGGCCGCCGCTGAATGGGTCGCCTTCGGCATCTGCGTCCTCGTCGGATCGCTGCTGTACAGCGTCAGGTCTTGGCGCCGTACAGGTTGACGGTCAGGGTCGTCGCACTGACTTGACGCCAGCAATGGAAAGGTCTAGCGTCATTCCTTGACGCCTAAGACACGGCAACGTGTCGCGGGGGACCCACCGGTGCGATTCCCGCACCACGGGGCGAATTCGCATCGCGCGATAGAGGACTCCACACCTCGAGCCCGTCAGCTAACCCCGTCGGTGCATTGGAGACGACTGTGTCCTTCCTCACGAAGAACGCTGTACTGGCGTTCGTGTTCTCGGCTGCTCTGCTCGTAGTCTCATCGGTGATCTGGCTGATCGGATCGTCGAATCCCTCCACACAAGCCGGCTACGTCGGCTATCTGACCAAGGGCGCGGTCTTCGGCCAGGCTCATTTTTACGGCGTCCAGCGAGGGCCCGTGTCTGCCGGGCGGCGTTGGCTGCTCAACGTGACCAACATCAGCGTCACGCCGTACACCTACACCGAGGACTTTTCCAACGACGACGCGGTGCTGAGTCGGGACAATCTGAAGATCGCGTTTCGCGTCCACACCATCTGGCGGATCGACGACAGCAGAGTGCCGCTGTTCATGGACCGCTACAGCACCACGGTCACCGACGACGCGGTCGAACGCGACCCGGATGCGATCGTGAAGCTGGCCTATGCCAATTTCATCCGGGAACCCCTGAGGACTTTTGCGCGCGACGAGGTGCAACGCCGCAACGGGCTAGAGGTGAAGGAGGCACTGATACCGATCGGCGACGCCGTCCTTTCGCGTATCCGGCAG
>JBKJTD010000029.1:0-5827 GCA_046590915.1 Vicinamibacterales bacterium | reverse complement strand
GAAGTCAGCCGATCCGCTGCGCGCCTGGCGGAATCCGTTTCGCGGCGGGAACAGCTTCGTGTCCGGCGGTGGGGTGGCTTGACCGGTCTGTTCCATCGCTGTGATGTCGGGCAGGATGAACAGCCCGCGTCCGTACGTCGACAGCACAACGTCGTGATACCGCGGCTCGTACACCACCCAGGTCACCGGAGCCGCAGGCAGGCCTTCCTTGAACCGCGTCCAGTGCGCACCATCATCCATCGAGTAATAGAAGGCTCGGCCTGTGCCGGCAAACAACATGCCCTTGCGGTTCGAGTTCTCAATCGTGGTGAGCACGTAGTCGAGGTTGTGTCCTGTCGGCAGGTCGCCCACGACCGACGTCCACGTCTGTCCGTAGTCAGTGGTCTTGTAGATGTACGGCTTGCGATTGTCGTTGATGTGGCCGTCAATCGTCACGTACGCCGTGGCCGCGTCAAATGTGGACGGCCAGATCTGCGTGATGGTGCCCAGTTCCGGCGTACCCTTCATGTTGGCCGTCACGTCCACCCAGTTGCCGCCGCCGTTACGCGTGTACCAGACCTTGCCGTCATTGGTGCCCGCCCAGAGCAATCCACGCTCCTTGGAAGAGGAGGCGATGGCGTAGACAGCGGCGCCGGCAAACTGGCCCAGGTTGTCCTGAACCACGCCCCCCGATGCGACGATCAGGCGCGGGTCTTGCGTCGAGAGGTCCGGGCTGATCTGCACCCAGGTCTGTCCTTCGTTCGTCGTCTTCCAGATGATCTCGCACCCGTAATACACGGTGGTCGGCTCGAACTGATCGAAGGCGACCGGCGCTGTCCAGTGGCAACGGTGTTTGGCCAGGTCGGTGGCCGAGTCGAACGTGATCATCGCCGGCGACACCGAACGCGCGGTGCCCTGCCGCGCATCAAACCGGGTGAGCTTGTTGCCGTAGCAGGATCCCCACACGACGTCCGCGTTGTCGGGTTGCGGCTGGGTGAAGCCGGACTCGCACCCACCGAGGAACGTGTCCCAGGGGGCGCCGCCCGCGCGACCGCCGCGGCCGCCACCACCACCGCCGCGTCCTGGCGCCGCCGCCGGTGGAGGCTCCGGGCCTCCGATCCGGCCGTTTCCGGTCTGCTCGGGATTGTTGCTTGGTCCCCGCATGGTTCCGTCGTCTTGCCGGTTGCTATAAATCCAGTACGGCACGCGATTGTCCACGGCGACGTGATACATCTGGCCGTTGGGGAGCCGCACGCCCCGCGCGCCTTCCTTGGTCACAATGCTGGCGCCGCCGTCGTCGGTCAGCACATAACGACTGCCGTCAAGCGGATCGAACCAGACGTCGTGGCAGTCGCCACATCCGCCGGTGCCCGGGAACAACTTGCCGCCGTCACTGGAGCGATGGAAACCGCTATTCATGACAATGACATCGTCTTTATTCTGCGGATTCACGCCCAGGCGGATGTAGTAGCCAGCGCGTCCAATCAGCGATCGATCCCAACTCACCACTTGGAATGAATCGCCACCATTGTCCGATCGCCAGAGCGAACCCTGGTCGGCGGTCTGGATGAGCGCATAGATGCGGGTCGAGTCCGATGGTGCGATGGCCACATCGATCTTCCCCAGGGGTGAACGCGGCATCCCGTTTTCGACTTTTTTCCAGGTGGCACCCGCGTCCTTCGTCATGTAGACCGCGCTGCCGGGCCCGCCGCTGTACTGCTGCCAGGTGCGCTGAACCAGCTGCCAAGCCCCTGCGATCAAGATGCTGGGATTCTTCGCATCCATCGACAGGCCGGAGCAGCCGGTGTCCGGATTCACGAACAGGGAGTGCGTCCAGGTCGTGCCGCCATCGACGGTCTTGAATACCCCGCGCTCCTGCTGCGGCCCGTTCGCGCGGCCCACCGCGCAGACGTAGACGATATTCGGGTCGGTGGGATGCACAATGATGCGGCCGATGCGGCCAGTGGCCGCCAAGCCCATATTCGTCCACGTCTTTCCGGCGTCGATTGACTTGTAGACGCCATCACCCATGACGTCACTCGGCCGGATGACCCAGCCTTCGCCGGTGCCCGCCCACACTTGGTTGTGATCAGACGATGAGAGCGCGAGGGCACCGATCGCCTGCACTGGCATGTCGTCGAACACCGGGACGAACGTGTCGCCGCTGTCGGAGGATTTCCACACGCCGCCGGAGGCGTTGCCAAGATAGTAGGTGGTCGGGTCGCCCGGCACACCCACCACCGCAGCGACGCGGCCGGCCGGCGCCGGTCCCATGTAGCGGAATTTCAGCGGTTCAACGGGCTGAACCTGCGGCGCCCCACCACCTCCGCGGCCGGGGCCCTGAAACATGTCGGGGGCGGGAAACGCAACGAGGGCGGCGGTCATGGTTGCCAAAAAAAGCGTCATGACGAGCAGGCGGCGGGTACGGAGAGATATCAACGGGGGAACCTCCGCGCGACAGTCTACTGGATTGCGCGGTCCCGTCGGGTGCCCGGCGAGTCTGCGGCGTCTCGCGCATGGTATGGTCCCCGGATGTCGAAATCTCTCGTCCTCGCCGCCGTCGGGCTGACGCTCGCGGTGCCATTCGTGGCCGTCACACTCATCGCGCAGACGCCCGCGCTGCAAACATCGGCGCCCATCACCGCCATTCGCGCAGGTCGCCTGCTCGATCCTGACGCGGGCGTCGTTCAGGCGAATCAGATCATCCTGATTCAGGGCAATCGCATTCGCGACGTCGGCCCGGACGTCGCCATTCCAGCGGGGGCTCACGTCATCGACCTCTCGACGATGACGGTGATGCCGGGGCTGGTCGACGCCCACAACCATCTGGCACTGACGTACAAGCCGATTCCTGAAAACAACATCTATTACTACACGTACGTCCAGGACTCGACGGCGCTGCGTGCCATTCAGGCCGCGTCCAATGGCATCCAGATGCTCGCCTCCGGCTTCACCATCGTCCGCGACATGGGCAACAACGGAAACTACGCGGATACGGCGCTGCGGCAGGCGATCGAGCAGGGATGGATTCCCGGACCCACGATCATCAATTCCGGGATCATCATTGGCGGCATGGGTGGACAGTTCTTTCCGACGCCGGAAATGGCGAAGGATCACAACATTGTGTATCCCGAGTACCTCGACGCTGACACGCCGGATGAAATCGTCAAGGCGATTCGTCAGAACGTGCTCTTCGGCGCGCGCGTGATCAAGATCTGCGTGGATTGCAAACCGTATGGGTACACCGCTGACGAGATCCGCCTCATCATCAGTGAAGCGGCGAAGTCGGCGATGAAGGTGGAAGGCCACGTGCAGACACTGGCGGGTGCTCGCAACGCGATCGATGCCGGCATCTGGTCGATTGCCCACTCCACCGCACTGAACGACGAGATGCACAAGCTTATGGCGCGGAAGGGCATTTGGCGCGTCGGCACGGAGACGCCGCAAGGCCTGGCAGGGCACCCGGTGTCGGACGCGGCCTACCGGCGGACCGTGGACGGCCTCAGGAACGCGTACGACAACAAAGTGCCGCTCACGTTTTCCACCGACGCCGACTACTGGGTGGAGGGCAAAACGCGCGGCGAAGTGTGCATGGAGTTCCTGAAATCCTGGCGAGACGCGAAAATTCCCAACGTGGATATTCTGCGTGCGATGACGAGCAATGGCTACAAAGTCAGTGGCACCGATCAGACACGCGGACCCATCAAGGCTGGATTCATGGCCGATCTCATCGCGGTGCCCGGCAATCCACTCGACGACGTGGAGGCGCTGAAACAGGTGCAGTTCGTGATGAAGGACGGACTGATTTTCAAGCGCGACGGTGTGATGACACCCGGCGTGTTCTTTAATGGCGGGCCCGTGAATGGCTGGCGGATCCGGTAGAAGGTGCCAGGCGATGCCGCCGCTCGTGGGAAACTTGGGAGGTGTGCTGGTCCTGTGTGGCGTCGCGGTCGGCGCAATGGCCTGCGGCGCCGTCCCGTCCCCCGGGCGCACCGCGGCCCGCCCGAATGTTCTGATCGTCACCATTGACACCTTGCGTGCCGACCGGCTCGGACGAGGCTTCACACCCGTGCTGGATCAACTTGCCGAGGACGGGCTGCAGTTCACCAATGCGCGCAGTACCGTGCCGCTGACTCTGCCGGCCCATGCGTCAATTTTCACGGGCCTGTGGCCCCCGGCCCACGGCGTTCGCCTGAATGGCTTTCCCCTTCAGACGAGCGCGATGACAATCCCCGTGCGACTGAAACAGGCGGGGTATCAAACCGCTGGCGTCGTCGGGGCATTCGTTCTGGATCGGCGATTCGGACTGGCAGAGGGATTTGATCGGTACGACGATCAGATCAGCCGTGACCCTGAGGCGGTCGACCGACTCCAGGCCGACCGGCCGGCATCGGTGGTCGTCGATCGGACGCTCACGGTCCTCGGGGCTCCGCGCCGCCGGTCTGGGCAGCATCGCTCGTGAAGGGGATATTTTTGATAGCGTCTGTCCATGCGCAAGGCAATCGCGGGCTTGGTCCTGCTGACGGCGTGTTCCGCCCCCCCCCGGCATGACGCGGTCACGCTCGTCGTCTCGCAGAGTGGCGACCCTGGAGCCCTGAACCCGGCCGTCACGACGTCAGGCAGCACCCACCCGGTCACCGACCAGATCTTCAATGGACTGGTCGGACTCGACGAGCAGCTCAATCCGATTCCGGAACTGGCAGAGCGCTGGACCATCGAGGATGACGGCCGCGCCTACCGCTTCGCACTCCGCCGCGACGTGAAATGGCACGATGGGCAGCCCTTCACATCGGCGGATGTGAAGTTCACGTTCGAAGAAGCCCTGTTGAAGTTCCATTCCCGAACGCGCGCGGCGCTCGAACACTTGGTGACATCGATCGACACGCCGGACGACCTTACTGTGGTTATCCGGTTGAAGCGTCCCTACAGCGCGCTGCTCCAGCGACTGGACGTGGTCGAGGCGTCGATCCTTCCGAAACACCGCTTCGTGGGCCAGGACCTGATCAAGCCGCAGGGCGCGCCGCAACCCATCGGGACAGGGCCGTTCCGATTCGTCAGCATGGCGCCTGGCAACAACGTCGTGCTCGAGCGAAACCCCGATTATTTCCGGCCGGGACTCCCGGGGGTCGACCGCCTGATCTTCCGGATCCTGCCGGAGGTGGGCACCGCAGTGGCGGCGCTCGAGCGCGGGGAAGTCGACTATGTGGGCGGCGTGTCCGGCCCGGACATCGCGCGCTTGCGCGCGACACCCGGCATTGCCGTCGTCGCAGGCACTGGCGGCTCCGGAGGCTCGGTCTGCCAGGACGTCCTGATTCCAAACATGATGCAGGCTCCCTTCAGTGATGTGCGCGTGCGCCGCGCTGTCGCTCATGCCATCAACCGGCAGGTAATCGTCGATCGCGTCTACTTCGGTCAGGGCCGGCCGGCGACCGGGCCCATCAGCCACCTGCTCAGTTGGGCGTACACGCCGGATGTCCGGCAGTATGCCCATGATCTGGGCGAAGCGGCCCGACTGCTTGACGAAGCTGGACTCACGCGGCGGGCCAACGGGGAGCGACTCGCCGTCACCTTCACGCACTCGCAAACTCAGCAGCGCTTGGCCTTGGCCCTGCGTGATCAATTGAAGGCGGTCGGCATTACCTTGAACCTGCGTTCGATGGACTTCAACTCGCAGGTCACCGAGGTCTTTGTGAAGCGGGCGTTCGATCTCGGCATGGCCTCGTACTGCAACGGGGCCGACCCGGAGATTGGCGTGCGTCGCGTCTACGTGTCTTCGAACATCGGCCCTTATCCGTTCTCGAATGGTGCCGGTTATCGCAACGCGCGGGTGGACGCGCTCTTCGACGAG
>JBKJTD010000410.1:0-3373 GCA_046590915.1 Vicinamibacterales bacterium | reverse complement strand
ATGGCAACCACGGAAAAAGAAAAACCCGCCAATTTGAGCGTGACCTTGCGGACAGAGGCTTGGCGGGTGTGCTGAGCCAGACTTAGCACATCGGTTTGCCTAAGTACATAGGTGTTTCGGCGTGCACTCGCGAGGCCACGGCAGGCGTTGTGTCGTTGGGCTGGTTGGTCACTCGGTCTCCATCGTGGATTCGTTGCCGGCGTCAGATTCGGACTTGCGTGAGGGCACCGCCGGGTACCCGCACGCGAATACTCGAAACGTGCGGCCCGTAGCCGCGTCGGGTTGGTGATACTTGGCGGCCAGTGTGGTGACCGCCGCGGTGAGTTCGTCGGCGAAGCGTCGTTGATCGGCCGGGGTCGCAAAGCGCACATCGGTTTCCAGCGTGAGCGTCGGCACGCGCTTGCCGCCGGCGGTTGCGGCGCGACCCAGTGCGGCAAGGTCGTTCAACGCGCGGCTCGTCACGGCCGAGAGGTAGGCGGATGAAAACGCATCGCCGATCGCGCGCGTATCCACGTCCACGGCCACGCCGCCCATGGTTTTTGGCGCGATGGCGTAGGACGTTGCGGTGCGCACGTAGGAGCGGTTGATGCGCCGGCCGACGCTGCCATGGTCCTGCGCGACGACGAGCTTCTGCGCTTCGAGCGTTCTCAAGTGGTACAGCACCCGCTGGCGCGGCATGCCCATGGCCTTGGCCACTTGCGGCGCCGACTGCGGGTGTTCCAGCAGGTGGAGTAGCCGCAGCCGTATGGGCTGCAGGGCCGCGCGTGCGCGGGTTGGGTCGTCGATGATGTCGAGGTGTGAAGCGCGCATACGGACAATTTATTATGTCGTAGCGGACAAATTATATTGTCCATTCTGTCTTGTCAAGCCGACTGCTTGGTCCATATCTGGCCCATGTCTGGAAGTGCATAGCGGCGTGCAGTCCCCTCACATATCGTGCAAAGAGGAGATTACCCATGCAAATGAAACAAGGCGAGCAGTACACGTGCAGCAAGTGCGGATGCGATGTCACAGTCACGGTGGCCCCGACGGTGGCCGGCAAAGGTGGTCAGGGGTCGCTGACCTGCTGTGGCGAGAAGATGTCGCCGAAATCCTGAGATCCACGCAGCGATAGAATTCTATCGCTCATAATAGTAAATTTAATGAGCGATAGAATGTTATTCTATCGCTCATGAAGTGGAATTGGCAGCATCCCGCTTGGCCACGTTTTTCGTGGCAGACGTCCAGGATGACCATGGCTGAAGAGCGGTTTCTGCTCTCCGGCGGTCTACTTCGTGGCGTCGTCCACCATCTGGACGATGACGACCGGGACCACCTCGTTGTGGACGTCATGAGTGACGAAGCGATCACCACGTCACAAATTGAAGGCGAGGTGCTTGAACGGAGCAGTGTGCAGTCGTCCATCCGTCGTCAACTGGGCTTGGCGGGGACACAACACCCGGTGCGCCCAGCGGAGCAGGGCATCGCCCAGATGTTGGTCGATGTCTACCGCCACTTCGACACGCCGCTCGACGAACGGACGCTGGGCTTGTGGCACGGGATGGTGGTGCAAGGCCGCACTGACCTTCGCGATATCGGCCGCTACCGCAGCGGCGGCGATCCCATGCAGGTGGCGTCTGGGCCGATGTATGCGCCCGTTGTGCACTTCGAAGCCCCGTCATCGGCGCAGGTGGGCGGGCACATGTCGCGCTACATCGAGTGGTTCAATCGCACGGCACCGCGAGGCGAGGAACCACTTCCGGCCCTGACGCGGGCGGGAATCGCGCACCTGTATTTTGAGAGCATTCATCCGTTCGAGGACGGCAACGGCCGGGTTGGGCGGGTGATTGCCGAGAAGGCGCTCGCGCAGAGTCTCGGTCACCCGTCGCTCACGATGCTTGCTGCGACCATCCTCGCGCGACGCCGCCAATACTACGCCGCGCTCGAAGCGGCGAACAAGGACATCGAGATCACGGCCTGGCTCGCGTGGTTTGCCGCAACCGTGCTGGAAGCCCAGGAGCGCTCCACGGCGCAGGTCGAGTTTCTGATCGACAAGACGCGGCTGCTGGATCGGCTGCGCGGCCAACTCAATCCGCGTCAGCAGGCCGTCTTGTTGCGCATGCTGCGTGAAGGGCCTGCAGGTTTTGTGGGAGGCCTCAGCGCGGGCAAATACATCACCATCGCCACGACGTCGCCGGCGACGGCGACCCGCGATCTCGCCGACATGGTCAACAAGGGCGCGATTGTGCGCACCGGCGAACGCCGTCATGCGCGGTATCAGCTCCCCGTTCCGGTGCGGCCGACGCCGCGAGTGACCCTTACTCAGTCTGGCGAGGTTGTTTGAACAGCCCGACCGGGGCGACGGCGTGCGGAAGATTTCCGCGCTAGAATCACGCCCATGAGGCAAGCTTCTCTCACCGTCATCCTCGGCGCCGCGATCGCAGTGGGCCCCGCGCTCGTCGCAGCCCAACCCGTGGCGACCTCGGTCCAGTACACGTCACCCGCGGGAGTGGAATACCGATCGCTGCCCGACACCGAGGCAATCACGCAGGCGCGCGCGGCGCTCGCAGCCGCGCCGCGAAACGTCTCCAACATCGTCGCCCTTGGCGTGGCGCAGTCGGGGGCCCGTCAATTCCGCGAAGCTATTGCGACGTTTACACGCGGGCTCGAGATCGAGCCAGACAACGCGCTGCTCCTGCGATGGCGCGGGCATCGCTACCTGTCCCTCCGCGATTTCGATCGCGCCCATGCTGACCTCACACGAGGCGCCGGCCTCGACCCCTCGATCTACGGCCTCTGGTACCACCTCGGCATCGTGCAGTTCGCGCGTGGCGAGTTTGACGCGGCGGCCGCCTCGTTCGCGCGCGCGCAGCCGATTGCGCCGGACCCGGGTGAGCTGGCCGGATCCACCGACTGGTTATGGATGTCGCTCAGTCGCGCCGGCCGCGGTGCCGAAGCGAAAGCGATGCTCGATCGCAAACCCGAAGCACGGCTCCCGCCCATCGACAACGCCTACGCACGTCGCCTGAAGCTGTATCGAGGCGAGATCGGCCCCGATGCGGTGATCACGCCGACGGACACCGATGAGGTGCAGATTGCGACGCTCGCCTTCGGCCTCGGCAACTGGCACCTCATCAAGGGCGACAAGGCCCAGGCGCGGGCGGCGTTCGAGCGCGCCGTTCGATCGAGCAGCGGATGGCCGGGCTTCGGCTTCATCCTCTCCGAACGTGAACTCACGCGGCTGTTGCCGTGAGGCCGTCGCTACTTCTTTGGAGCAACGTAGCTCCTCTTGCCGCGGACTTTTAAACCGGACGTCGAGACGCGCACGTCCACCTTGTGCGTCTTGCCGTCGCGTTTGGGGGGGGCGAAGCCGAGGGCATACTGGCTGTGGAGT
>JBKJTD010000314.1:0-6197 GCA_046590915.1 Vicinamibacterales bacterium | reverse complement strand
TCAGGCCTGGGAACTGCCTTCCTCTATCGGAAGGCGGCTCGGCACCTGAAACATTTCCCCTATTGCTGGTAACAGCACTTGGCGGACGGCAATTGTCGCGCATGGCGCGACAGGCCTGTTCCGCTCGGCAACTACAAGACCGGGTCTATGCCTCGGTCTGAAGCGGACTCTAGATAGGGTGTCCTAGAGTCCGAAGAACCTGACGAGTCTAGCAGAGATTGGTCCAAGGTCCAACTCGGTCCACGGTCCAGGGTCCAAAAGGCCAAAAAACCAGCTTTCAGGCCTGTTTTGGGGGCTGGCAACCCCGCGCTGGAGCCGCAGCCACCCGATGCAGCGTCGGTGTCATCGCGATCGCGCGAGCAGGTCGTGGTAGGACAACAGCCGCCCCGCAGCGACATCTTTGATCAACGCGCCAACCGGATCGAGCAACTGCGCCGATCGCGACCACGGCACAGTCGCACAGGTGTTGAAACACGACCGGATGAACGTGCTCGAGCCATCGAGCGGAAGCGCTTCGACGTTTTTGTAGTATTGCGGCCACGTGCCGTATTGAAAGAGATACTGCTCCACGTTCGACGTGTAGATCGCCCCGACAACGGCCTTCCGTGCCTTGAGGTACACGGCCACGGCCGGCAACGCCTTCGCGCCGGTGAAGTCGCCGACGATGGGGATGATGAGATTGCGCAACTGCATGTCACGCAGCGCGGCGTAGCCGGCCTCACTGGCCAGGTACCCGCGGGCAGTGCCGCCCTCGTCGGTGGCCGTCATCAATTCCTGATAGGTCGGATACCGTCCGGATCGCCCCGCATTGGCGTACGTCAGATCCGGCCCGGCGTAATAAAACGCTGTCAGCACGTATTCCAGGTGCGCGAGGTCCGCAGGCGCCAACACGAACCCATGCTGCGCCTGCAACCGCTCCCGCACGGCCACGAGTGTGTCTGAAAACCGCTGCTCGACCGGCTTCACGCTAGCGAACGCCGTAAACAACTCCGATACCGGCACCTCAACCGCCAGCCCCACCGGCGCCTCACGAGACAACAACCGCGAGAGAAAACCCGCACGCGTCGGCGACATCTCAATCAGCGCCTTGTACAGCAACTGCAGTCGCAGATTGTCGCGACGAATGTCCACGATGAAAGCGAGACTGGGTTTGAGGGCGGCCAGATACGTGAAGTTCTGATCAGGTCCGACACCCAGATACACATGCCCGGACGTCCAAGACGCCTGGAGCCGCGGAATCACCCACTGGGACGTCAACTCATTGGAGACCAGATTGTCGGACGGAAAATACCCGTCACCTTCTGAGAAGTCGGTGACCATCCGCCAGAACTCCGCGTCGGAGATCCGGGTCGGCAGCGTGTGGGTCGGGCTGCCGGACTGCCCCGCACTCGGCTGCGTGACTGCCAGCAGCGAGAAGAGGACGACACACGTCAGAAGCCGTCGGAACGCCATGCGGGGGTTGGGCCGCATGGTACCACGGCCTTTCCGGAATGGGGCAATGAGGCAATGGGCCAATGGGCCAATGGAATTCCCCATTGCCCCATTGCCTAATTACCGGCCGTGCGCTCGTTCGATCGCCTGTCGCAATTCCAGAATCGTCTGCTCGGATCCCGTGAACAACCCCTCGGGGTACCGGCTCGTCGCCGACATGTTCCGGTAGATTTCAGCGCTCTTGTAAAGGTTCAGTCCGAGGCCGGCCAGATACTGGAGTCGAAGGTTGCGGTCCGTGTTGATCTGGGCGCCGGCGAGCCAGCCGCCCATGTCGTCGGTACGGCCTCCGTAGGTGGCAAACAGGTCGACGGCCGAGTTGATCCCGATTTCCGACAGTGATCGCGCGACGGCGGCGTTTTTCGGATCGTCCAGCCGCGCTTGCACACGGTCCACGTCGATGGGTTTCGGGTCGAGTTGCCCCACGAGCACGAGGTCATACCCCTGACCGTTGATGGTGTTGGCGAACACCACGCCCTGGGGGAACGCTTCGAGGAACGTCGCGATTTCGCTCTTCACAGCCGCATCGCTGCTCTCATAGAGCTGCACGAACAGCGTGACCACGCCGCCGGGGTTCAACCGCGACTTGACCACTTCGAAGAACTCGCGCGTATAAAGCGTGGCCGCGCCCTTGACCCACGGGTCCAACGGATCAGATGTGATCGCGTCGAATTTTTCCTTGGTCGTCAGCAGGAAATGACGGGCATCGTCGAGATGCACGCGCACCTTGGGGTTCCGGATGACATCGAAGTTGTGCTCCGAGAAGTAGGTCGACACGACGCGCGGCACCAATGGCTCGATTTCCGCGATGGTCACCTGCGTCAAATCAGGGTCGATCGACACCGCGCCCGCCGTGACACCCGCGCCACAACCAATGACGACGACGGTCTTCGCGTTCTCGGGAATCAGCGTCGTCATGTGCCCGAGCATGCGCTGGAGACGCATGTCCTGCGGTTCGCTCGACGCCTGCACCTTGCCGGCGTTGTGGTAGTTGAGGACGCCATTAGGCGTGCGCGACACAGCAACCGACGCCGTCATGCCCTCACCCGTGTAGATGATCTCGTTCTGGCCGACCCATGTGGCGGCATACCGCCCGTAGGCGACCAGCAGGCCCGGCATCGGGGGCACCGTGCGGGCGAGCAGTCCTGCGCAAGCGGTGACGGCAACAAGCAGCACCGTGTTCGCGACCTGCGACTTGCCCCGTCCAGTCTCATCAGCGTGCGACGCGAGCAGCATCAAGCCCGAAATGGCGGCAATGCCGATGAGCACCATCTGCGCGTTCTGGGATCCAATCCAGGCAATCGCGAGCAGGCTGGCCAACAAGGCGCCGACGATTGCGCCGGCGGTATTGGCCGCGTAGACGCCGCCAACGAGACGTGCCGGATCCTGGCCACGCTCAGCGACCGAGGCCAGTGCGAGCGGAAAGCTCATGCCCCAGAGGATGGCACCGGGCAGCACCACAAACGCCACGCGCATCAGGTCGAGCTGAAACATGTACGTGATGTCGCTGGATATGGACGGATTGATTGGCCAGAACGGCATCGCGCCGGTCGTCATGTACGCCGCATACGCCAAGGCCACGCAGAGCAGCATCTGGACCCATCCAAGTGCGACGCGCGGATGTCTGAGGTTCGAAGCCATCGACGATCCAAGGCTGGAGCCGATACCAAGACCGACGAGGAAGACCGCCAGGATCAGCGAGAAGGTGTAGACGGTCGCACCGATGAGGAGCGACAGCGCGCGCGCCCAGATGACCTGTGAGGCCAGAGCCGTCAGGCCCGACAGCGCAATGGCGATGTAGACGACGCGGGCACCGGGCTCAATCACCGGGTCCTTGGTGGACACGCCGGCAGGTTCGTAATGAGCCGTCTTGGCGAGCCAGAGGCCGAGGCCCGCGACCAGCGCGTTCAATGCGACGGCCACGAACGTGGTCGTCACCATGTCGTACACACGAAGCAGATAAAAACCGGCGAGCAGCGTGCCGATGACGGCACCGGCAATGTTGCCCCCGTAGAAAAAGCCCATCCACGACACCCCCTTCGGGGTGGTCTCGACATAGCGGGCAATGGCCGGCAGGGTCGCGCCCATCATCAACGTCGGCGGCAGCAGGATGATTGCGGCCACGAGTCCGCGCAGAAACACGCTGAACTGTCCGGTACCCGCAACGGCGGTATATACGCCGCCCAGCAGCGGCACGATCAGCAGCACCAATAGACCGCAGAGACCGATGCCCAGTTCGAGGTACGCGTAGACCTTGAGCGGGTGGTGTGTCTTGTCGCCCTTCTTGGGAAACATCCAGCTGCCCAGGCCCATGCCACCCATGAACACGCCAAGCAACACACCCATCGACACAGCCGATGACCCCAGCGACAGCTGGAGCATCTGGAACCAGACGACCTCGTAGATCAAGGCGGCGGCGCCGCTCCCCACAAACAGCGCCAACATCAGTGGTAACGCACGATCAATAGCAGTCGGGGAGGTCGGAGCGCCGGATTCGTTCATAGCCCGGGCATACTATCAAACGGCTACGCACGTTTACCTCTACGTAAGGTCCAGTGGTCCAGAGGTCCAATGGTCCAGGAGTCCAGCAGTCCATGTCTGTCATCATCCGGTGCGCTGCGTTCGTTATGCTTTGCGTGTCGCTGTCGGCGACGGCGCAGGTGCCGCAGCAGGTCGTGGTGCGGTGGAGCGCGTCGATGCCTGCGGCAGCGACAGTCGCGGCAGGGGCCACGATCGAAGTCGTCCTCGATGCCGCGATTGATCCTGGTTGGAAGATGTATGCGCTCACGCAGGACGGGGCAGGACCGCAGGCACTGACCATCACGACGGCGCCGGGATCGGTGATGCGGTTGGATGGCAACGTTCTGGCGCCGCTGCCTTCGTCAGCGTTCGACCGAAACTTCAGCATCATCACCTACTACCACGATGAGACGGCGACGTTTCATGTGCCGCTGCGCATCCCAGACGACGCGGCGGGACGTGTGATGGTTGATCTCGACGCGACCTATCAAACGTGCACCGAGCGGTTCTGCCTGCCTCCCACCACCGAACGGATTGAAGTGTCGCTGCTGGTGCCGGGCACCGGGGCCGACGCGCGATTTGTCACGCGCGCCGCTGTGTCTGGCAGCGGCCCGACGGCGACCGTCGAGGACATGGCCGCGACGACGACCGCATCGACCCTCGGCGCGTATCTGGGCCTGGCTGCGCTCATGGGTGGGTTGTCACTGCTGACGCCCTGTGTCTTTCCCATGGTGCCGATCACGGTGTCGTATTTCACCGGACGAGGCGAGCGCCGACGCGGACACGCGGTGCGGCAGGCCCTCGTGTACGGACTTGGCATCGTCATGACATTCACTGCGGTGGGCGCGACACTCGCGATTGGATTCGGCGTCGCCGGGTTGAATCAGTTCGCCGCGAACCCGTGGCTCAACATCGCCATCGCCGCGCTGTTCATCGCGTTCGCGCTCAACCTCTTCGGCGCCTTCACGCTGGCGTTGCCGGCCCGCCTTGTGACACGCGCCGCGTCAATTGGCCCGCGGCTTGATGCCGGCAGGGGACGGTATCTGGGCACCCTCATGATGGGCCTCGCTTTCACCCTGATCTCGTTCACGTGCACCGCCCCGTTTCTCGGCACCCTGCTCGTCGTCGCCGCGCAGGGCGACTGGCAATGGCCACTGGCGGGGCTGCTCGTGTTTTCGTCCGTCTTTGCCGCGCCGTTCGTGCTGCTGGCGTGGATGCCGCAGGCCCTCGCCGCATTGCCGCGTTCGGGCAGTTGGCTGCTGTCGATCAAAGCCACGATGGGGTTGCTTGAATTGGGGGCCGCCCTGAAGTTTCTGTCCAACGCGGACCTTGTGTGGGGTTGGGGCGTCTTCACCCGGGATGTCGTACTCGTTGTCTGGATAGCTGTCGCACTCGCGCTCGTGGGGTATCTGGTCGGAGGCATGGCCATCGGACACGCGCCACGATTGTCGCGCCCGGGACCGGGCCGATGGGCTACCGCGCTCGGCGCCCTGCTGTTCACCATCTGGCTCGGCAGCGGCTTGGCCGGAACGCGACTGGGCGAACTGGAGGCGTTCCTGCCGCCGGGTGAACTCGGCGGCGGGGACCACGGGGAACTGGCCTGGATCGTCAACGACTATGACGCAGCGCTCGCGGTCGCCGCCGCGTCCGGCCAGCCCATCCTGGTGGATTTCACCGGGTACACCTGTACGAATTGCCGGTGGATGGAGGCCAACATGTTCACGCGGCCCGAGGTGGAGCGTGAACTCGCGCGGTATGTCCGGGTGCGACTCTACACGGACGGCCGCGGCCAGATGTATGCCCGACATCAAGCCAAACAACGTGACACGTTCGGTACAGTGGCGCTTCCCTACTATGCGGTACTGTCGTCAGAGGGCCGACCAGTCGTTGCATTCAGCGGGTTGACCCGGGATGCGGCACACTTTGCCGCGTTCCTTCAGCGCGGTCTGCGCTAGCAGAGGGGGCATCGCCGATGTGGACATCACTATTGGTTTTCGCGATTCTTGCGCAGGCACCGGCCACCCAACCCACGAGCCCAGACGGATGCGTGAAGGCCGCACGTGATTTCGTCCTCACCCAGCAGCGGGCGCTGCCGAAGGTCACCACTGAGGCGATTGGGCAGATCGAGCTCGACAAGATCGCGCTGGCGCGCACCTGCGCCGCCCAGTTCGCCCCGGCCACGATTGACG
>JBKJTD010000309.1:0-17317 GCA_046590915.1 Vicinamibacterales bacterium | reverse complement strand
TACGAGGTGCGCGACAGTTCGGATTGGATGGCCGCGCACTTCTTCACCGGAGGAATTATGCCCTCCGACAACTTCCCCACGTTGTTCCAGGACGATTTACGCGTCGATGAGCATTGGCGGGAGTCCGGGACGCACTATCAGCAGACCGCGGAGGCCTGGCTGAGCAACATGGACCGGCATCGGGACGAACTCTGGCCGTTGTTTGAGGAAACGTACGGGCCAGAGGAAGCCACCCGCTGGTGGGTGCGGTGGCGCGTATTTTTTATGGCGTGCGCCGAATTGTGGGGGTGGCGTGGCGGCAACGAGTGGCTCGTCAGCCACTACCGGATGGTTATCCGCCGACCGTGATGTCGAGCGCCTCGGCGAACCGCCGCAGCCACGTCAACAGCTGCTCACGTGAGGCAGGGCCCACCAGCAGGAACTGTTTCTGCACCGGGCGGAGTGAACGCAACGCGCCGTCCGAGTGTTCGTAGTATCCCGGCCGCCTCAACAAGACGAGGGGCTCGGCGGGTGAGGGGGTGGCCAGCAGCACGGTGATGGCGCGTGTGATTCCGGCGTCAAAAACCGCAGGATGGCCCAGGTCCCGGTAGGCCGCGTCGAACAATGGCTTGAGGTTGACGTAGAGCTGCGCAGCTTCCGTCGCGTTAATCGACGTCAGCGCCGCCGTGGCCGAATCCCATCGTGCATAGGTGCGTGTATCGATCGGCCCGGTCTCGTCTCCGGCAATCGCGAGCCGGGTGGGCGGACGCAGGGGCACCAGTGGCACCGACGGTGTGCGCCCGTCGCCAATTTGATCGACGGCCAGCACGGCGTTGCGCACGAGCGCGTCGGTGGCCATGAGTCGCGCCAGCAGCGGATTGCGTGAGAGCACGCCGACCAGGTCGCGCAAGAGCGAATCGCTGGTGTCGAGTGAGGGCAGTTCCATCATCTGCCGCTGCGGCCGGTTGGCCGTGCGGGCGCCGTCGGTCGCGGCGGTCGGCGCGGGCAATGCCTCCGACGGTTGGGCACGTGTCATCCACCAGAACGAGAGACCGGCACCGGCCACCAGCGCGGCAACCCCCACGACGACCCAGCGCATGGCAGACGTGGGTGGCGTAGGTGGCGTGGGTCGCGTCGGTGACGTCCCCGGGTCGGGGCCCGGTCGCAACGGCAGGTCGTCGTACGGCATGACGCCTTCATTCTACGTCCGCGCTGGGCTAGTCGTCGGGATCGATGCGTTCGAACTGCGAGGTCTCCAACGTGTCGGAAGGCGTTTCGGTGCCGGAGCTGAACCGCACCAGAATCGGGGTCGACACCCAACTCATCCACCCGCAGGCGGCGCAGCGCACCGGATAGCGCCGGGTAATCCGCGTCCGCCAGCGATCAAGCTGCGAGTGCCGGTGGGACCGCTGCAGATAGGGGCCATGGCACTCCGGACAGACCGTGAGGGTGGCGACCGCGGCGTGCGCTGTCGCTTGCGGCGCGCTTGAGGAGGTCACGACCGGTGGGGAAGCCCCCTCCGGGCCCGGTTCGGCGCGCGCGACGATCAGCACACCGCCGCGCCAGTGGCGGGCGATCACGCCAAGCATGCGGGCGCCACCATCGAGATTGCCGCTGTGGACGATCGGCGGCAACTTCGGCCAGTGGCCCGTCTCGGCCATCCACGCGACCAGGTCGTAGCCGGTCGGTGTGTGGGGGCAGTGCCGCTGTCCGGTGTGTTTGAGATGTTCACCGCGATGAATGCAGTCGGCGCACCACCCGAGGTCGTAGTCCAGTGAGACCTCATGCACCATCTGCGCCTCAAGCAACCGCTGCGCACTCGCCACGGTCGTCACGCGCAACCAGTCCGGCGGAGCCGGCCGGCTGTCGTCAAGCCACAACTTCACCGTGCGCTGAATCTTCTCCTG
This sequence comes from Vicinamibacterales bacterium, assembly GCA_046590915.1. Classification (GTDB taxonomy): domain Bacteria; phylum Acidobacteriota; class Vicinamibacteria; order Vicinamibacterales; family SCN-69-37; genus SYFT01. The sequence goes on along the minus strand of JBKJTD010000309.1, from coordinate 15,431 downwards.
GTGCGACAGGACGAGGTCGACGAGCGCGTCCTCATCACGCTCCTGCAGAATCTCGATGTCGAGTTCGCGGCCAAGCCTCAGGGGCGGCAGGTTGGGAAAGGCGTCATCGGGACTCCAGACGTCGCGGATGCGGCCGCGCCAGGCACACGTCTGACACCGGAACCAGCGGGTGCCGGTCCACCAACCCTGCGCCTGTTCCACCCACGTATGCGCCTGCGACGGTCGCAGGTGGGAGAACCCGCAGCGGGGACAGACACGGACGCTCGTCATTGAATGTCCGTGCGCGCCCAGTCCCAGCCTTCAAGGCCTCGTCCATTGACGGCCTTGACCGCAATGCGAGTGCCGGCGGGCAACGACGGCAGGGTGACCGTTGGTGATTTCACCGTGACGCGCGTGCGCATGGGATCGTCGGCAGGACCGTACGCCACGATGTACGAATGCACACCGGTCTCGGGCGACGGGTCCCAGTTGACGGTGACGCCGCTGCCTGCGCGCGTCGCTTTCATGTTGTTGAGTCGTGACGGGCTCGATGCCAGATACATCAGCGTGGCCGCCGTCACCTTCGCGGTCTCGGTCACCTGCTTCTGATTGATCGTGTCGAGGTAGTCGGTGGGCTGGTGATAATTCGGGTTCGCGAGAATCGGATACGACCCGATGCCGCCCACAATGTCGCCCCACGCTTCATAGAACGCGGCCGCATCGGTGCCCCGGTAATACTTCGTGTCGAACAACACGATGTCAGTGAAGAGGAACGCGGCGGCGTGCTGGATGTCGCGAATGCCGGAGTTCGAGTAGCGAATCGTGTTATTGAGCTGCGGCCCTTCACCGGCCCAGCCAATCATGTCGTTGTTGAGCGCGCCGACAATCCGCAATTTGTCCACGCCGGCCTGCCGCACGAACTCGCGGCTGCCGAGCAATCCGGCCTCTTCGCCGGTGAACGACGCAAAGATGATCGTCGCGGGCATGGGCGTCTTCGCCAGCAGCCGCGCGGTTTCAAGCAACGCCGTCGTGCCCGACGTGTCATCGTCTGCCCCCGGACCAATGGCCACGGAATCGAAGTGGCTGGAGACGACGTAAATCAGATCAGGATCGACCGTGCCGCGCAGCGTCGCAAGCACATTGGCGGTGCGGCCTCCCAGTGCGTTGGCCTGATTGAACCCCTGCTGGATGGGTGTGTATCCGTACGACGCATACTCGCGAGTCAAATACTCGATGGCCTTGGCGTTGCCCGGCTGTGCGATGTGCTTGGAGTCAAAATCGTAGAGCGCCTTTGCATTCTCGAAGACACGGGTGACGGAGGCGTCGGCGAGCGTCTTGCGGACGGCGTCGGCGATCGGCTGATACATGCGGGTGGTGCGCGCGCGCAGTTCGGTTTCGTGCGCCAGATTGTTTTCCAGGCGTCCGATGACTTCGGCGGGCGTCACCGTCCGCCCAAGGTCTGTCAGATAGAGTCCGCGTTCCGCCGAGACGGTGTCACCGTCGTGATCGGCCACCGTCAGCAGCCATCGACCATCGGTGGACGACTGCCACGAGTACTCGGGGACCACCGTGCGCACGCTGTTGTTGTGCAGCAACCGGCGACGTGCCCCGGTCGCAAGGTCATACACCTGCGCGCGACGATGGCGCGCTTCACCCATCATGCCCAGCAGCGCCGTGTTGCTCAGGAAGCGGGGGAGCAGGTCGTGCTGGATGTCCCGTGTGACCCGGGTGTGCGATGTACCGCGCGAGATGTAGATTTCCCAGTCAGTAAACTGCATCCACTGATACGCAACGGCCGACCCGTCAGGTGAGAGGGACGGGCTCTCGAGGCGCTCGCGCCCCGTGCGGACTACGGTTGGCTGATCCTGCAGCGTCGGGGAGGTATGCAGCGTGTAGGCGTCACCCGTGCGTGTCACCCATGCAATCGTCTGCCCATTGGCCGACATCGTCGCCCCGGTGCCGGCGATGGTGCGCGTGGTGCCGGTGGAGAGGTTCAGCACGGAGAACGAGGCCGTGCCCACGCCGGGCCCGCCCGCGCGTCCGCCTGGCGTTCCGGCGCCGCGTCCAGCGGCAGGCGCAGCAGGTGGACCTGGTGCCGCAGGCGCAACCGGACGGCGGAACGTCGGGGTGCCAGTGGTGGTGAACAGAAGTGCGGCGCCTGACGGATCCAGGGCAAGCAGGGATTTGGAGCCCGGGTCGGTTGTCAGACGCCTGGGCGCACCGGTCGCCCGTGTGCGATAGATATCGGACTGCGTGAGGTCCGCTTCATCCCCACCGATGAAGAGCAGGACACGGCCGTCTTCCGCCCACGCCGGCGAGGCCTTCAGCAATGCCCCCGTCTCCACCACGCGTTCGGAGCCAGAGGCCAGGTCGCGCACTACCAGCGCGCCATCTTTGGCCAGCGCCCACGCCGCGGCGAGAGTGGCTTGAGCGGGAGGGATGCCTTCTGTTGCCGGCACGGCCTGTGGTGGGCGCACCCACGCGACGTGTGTGCCGGTGGCGTTGATGACCGCTCCGCCGCCGCGAATCTCGGCAACCACCGGGCCCTTGGCCTCTGCACGGACGATACGTGTGGTCGGGTCCGTGGCCGGGCCGATTTCGTAGGTGATAAACCTTCCGTTGGGCGAGAGCTTTGGATTGCGGCCGTCCACAGACACTTCGATTGACGGATACCACTCGCCGGTCAGCAATGCGATGCGCTCGATGTAGTCGCCGGCCGACGACGACTTCATGAGGCCGATGAGTTTCGGCAAGGCCTCGTGATACCGACCCGCCTCCCAGTGCTCGATGGCGAGACGGTAGTCTGTCGCGGGCGTCGCCTGCGCAGAAACGGAGCCGGAAAACAGGCCGACGGCCAACGCGGCCACTGCCGCAACCGAGGACATCAGGACGAGACGCGAGGGACGTGCCATCGCCGACATGATAGGCCATACTTGGTCGTGAGAGGTGCGGACATGACCCCGAATGTATTGAGTGCCATCAACGGCCAGGTCGCGGCGGAGTTCTCCGCGTCGTTCTCCTATCTGGCCATGGCCGCGTGGTGTGAACATCACCAGTTCACCGGCGCCGGACACTGGTTCCGCCTGCAGAGCCAGGAGGAACACTCCCACGCCATGAAGTTGCTCGACTTTCTGATTGCCCGGCACCACCCCGTGCATCTGGGCGCCATTGCTGAACCCCGCTCCGAGTTTGCGTCGTTGCTTGATGTCTTCGAGAGTGCGCAGGCGCAGGAGAAGGTGGTCAGCAAACAAATCGACGCGCTGTACGAGATGGCCTTCACAGAGAAGGTCTTTGCCGCCATGGCCGAGCTCCAGTGGTTCATCACCGAGCAGGTCGAAGAGGAAAAAAACGTCCGCGAGATCGTCGCGAAACTCAGGATGGTGAAAGACGACCCGTCGTCAATTCTCGACCTCGACCGCGAGCTGGGTGCCCGCGCCGCCGAGCCCGCCCCCTGACTCGTAGGGCGTGACCTTCCGCCTTCGCTGAAGCTTCGGCGGACCGCCGTAGCCCTGGCGGAGGCTGGTCAGGTCCGCCGCTCACAAGCGGGGCCGCGTCACCGCCACCCGTGCCTGCTCCAGGCTCGGGTAGGTTTCAAAGATCCCGCCCAGTCCGGCCAGCTTCAGCAGCGCCGTGATCCGCTCTGTCGGGCAGACCAGCACCAGCCGGCCGTTCTGGCGGGCCACGCTGATGTGCGCGGCAATCAGTTCTCCGAGCCGGGTGCTGTCGATATAGGGCACCTGCGCCAGGTCAAGAATGATGGCGGTGGCCCCTTCGCTGATGGCCTGCGTCGCCTCCGCCTTGAGCTTGCCCGGCGTGTCATTGACCGTCAACCGGCCCACGAGCGCAAGGACGGCGATCTGGGCCTCATGGTGCCGGGTGATTTCCATGGACTAAGATTAACCCCATGTCGATCGCTTCACTCAGTGCTGTTCGTCGCGTACCCGCGGCCGTTAATGAACCCGTCAAGTCCTATGCCCCCGGGTCCCCGGAGCGGGCCGAACTCAAGGATCGGCTCACGTCGATGGCCACCGAGCGGGTGGATATTCCCATCATCATCGGAGGCAAGGAGATTCGCACCGGCAAGACGGGCCAGTCCGTCATGCCGTTTGACCACGGTCACGTGCTCGCCGACTACCATCTGGCATCGCCGGAACACGTCCAGCAGGCAATCGACGCCGCCCTGGCCGCCCGCAAGGAATGGGCGAACTGGCCGTGGGAAGACCGCGCCGCCGTCATCCTCAAGGCCGCCGAACTCCTGACCACCACCCACAAGTCGACGCTCAATGCGGCGACGATGCTGGGGCAGGCCAAGACGGTGTATCAGGCCGAGATTGACGCCGCGTGTGAACTCATCGACTTCTGGCGCTTCAACGCGCAGTACGCGCAGGAAATCTACAGCGAGCAGCCGGCCAACAGTCCCGGCATGTGGAACCAGCTCGAATACCGCGGCCTCGAGGGCTTCATCTACGCCGTGTCCCCATTCAACTTCACGGCAATCGGCGGCAACTTGTCGAGCGCACCGGCGCTGATGGGCAACACCGTGGTGTGGAAGCCGGCGTCGACGGCGATGCTCAGCGGCTACTACATCATGAAGATTTTTGAGGCGGCAGGCATGCCGCCCGGCGTGATCAACTTCGTGCCCGGCAACGCGGCTGAGGTCAGCAACGTGGTGCTCAGTTCGCCCGACCTCGCGGGTATTCACTTCACCGGCAGCACGGACGTGTTCCAGGGCATGTGGAAGACGGTGGGTGAGAACATCGCGAAGTACAAGACTTATCCGCGGCTGGTCGGCGAGACTGGCGGCAAGGACTTCATCATTGCGCACCCGTCTGCGGATCCGGCGGCGGTGGCCGTGGCGATCGTGCGCGGCGGATTTGAGTATCAGGGCCAGAAGTGTTCAGCCGCCAGTCGCGTATACGTGCCGCAGTCATTGTGGAACGAAGTACGCGACCGCACCATCGCCATGATGCGCGAGATCAAGATGGGGGATCCGCGCGACTTCCGCAACTTCATGAGCGCCGTGATCGACAAGAAGGCGTTCGATCGGATCGCCGGATACATCGGCGATGCCAAGAAGGGCGCCTCTGTCCTGCAGGGGGGTGGATGCGACGACTCGAAGGGGTACTTCGTCGAGCCGACACTCATTGAAACCGCCGACCCGTCGTACCGCCTGATGTGTGAGGAGATCTTCGGCCCCGTGGTCACGACCTATGTGTACCCGGACGGCAAGTGGCACGAGACGCTCGACATCCTGGACCGTACGTCGCCCTACGCGCTGACCGGCGCAGTGTTTGCCACCGAACGATCGGCGCTGCGTGAGGCCACCAGCGCCCTGCGCAATGCGGCGGGCAACTTCTACCTCAACGACAAGCCCACCGGGGCGGTCGTCGGGCAGCAGCCGTTTGGCGGCGCGCGCGCGTCAGGCACCAACGACAAGGCCGGGTCCAAGTCGAACCTGACTCGTTGGGTGAGCACACGGACGATCAAGGAAACGTTTGTGTCGGCGACCGATTACAAGTATCCGTTCATGGCCGGAAAGTAGCCGGCCGGCGTTCGGCCCGATTCCAGCGCGCGATGAGCGCGCTGGAATCAGCCAGATGCCGCAGGACCAGATCCACATTGCCCGGATCGCCGGTCCTCCACACCAGACAACCTGCCGCCTCAATCGACCGGAACCACGTCCGCAGACCGCTGCCGTTGTAGGCCGCCCAGTTCGCGAACGCGTGCGCGGCAAGGAAACGCCCGAACACCGGCCACGGCAGTCGGGTGCTTCCGGGCGTCAACGCGCGCACGGCATCGTCGTTCCACTCGGGCGGGACGGCACTCAGGGCGTCGGCGACGTGGGCGTCCACTCCCAGCAGTGTTGGCGCCCACGCGTGCTCGCCGGCAATGGAGGCGAGATCAAAGGCGCGATGCACGACGTCGGTGAGTGGCGTGGTGCCAGGCCTCCACGCGTGCAGGTGTTCGACCGCACGCGCGAGACGGGGCAATGCCGACTCGGGATGTGCGCTGATCAGTGTCACGGCCCGCGCTTCGATCAACCACCACTGCTCCCAGGTGATGAGACAGCGGCTGTGCAGGAGCGGTGGCACGTCAGGGCTGGCGTTCAGTCCGACGTATTCCCCGTGACGTGGAAATGCCACGCCGCCTTCAACAATGGTGACCGGTCCTGTCTCACGCTGCAGCTGTGCCTGCGCCGTGGGGCAGTAGTGCGACAAGGTGATGGACGTGCCACGCGGGTCGGTGACCGATTGACGGGGGAACTGGCGGCATGCCAGCGGGATCGACTCGTGGCCCATTGCCCGCTGAATCCGGCAGCCACCAGACGCATGCGTGTCATGAAACACGCATCGTCCCAGCGCGCGTCCAAGGATGGCGTCTTCTCCGGCGGTCTCCAGAGCCGGCGCCGTCGAGGAGACGGGTGACAGCCGACCGTGTTGGAGACTCAGCTGCAATGGCACCAGTTGCGCTGACTCGACGGGTATCGGCCAATTCGACGTGCAGCATCGTCCCACGTGCTGGCACGCGTAGCCGGCATGAAACGACAACACGCGAACGGCCGTCGACGAGGCAGTCACAGATCAGCGGTTGTCAGTGAGCGGGCGCAGCAGCGACTGCAGCAGTTCCATGCGCCAGGCGCCATTGTCGGTGTTGTGATACTTGAACGCGAGTTCCTCGGGGCGAAGGTCACGGCGGTGACGGGCGGGTTCGAACGCCGTGCCCTCGTGCCACTCGTTGAAGGTGTTGACGTAGGCCAGGAAAAACCCCTGCCGGGAGTTGTAGCGCGCGGCGTCGGCCTGCAGCGCAAGCGTGCGATCGAGCGACTCGAGCACGCGGGTGTAGGAGGCGGCTTGCGCTTTTTCGCGCGACGATGCGTTATCCCAGTCGATGGGACCAACCGGTGGTTCAAATGGCAGGGGAATGTCGCAGACCCCTCTGGCAATCACGGGGAGGTAGCCGTCGAATCCGCAGTTGATGGCAAACGAGAACAGCAGATCGCTGCCGCCAAAGTCGGCCGCGGCAGACGCCCATGTGGACGGACGAACGTAGCTGTCGTAGATGGCCATGCCGTCGAAACCGCCTGCACGGGTGCGACCGACGTCGAGGGAATCGGCCAGCAGCGTGATGCGGTTGAGTGACGGGCGAATCGCATTGCGCAGCGTGTCGGTCTGCTGGCGCCAGACCGAATCAGGGGTGTAGTCCGGAACGGTCAACACCTTCCCGGTGCAATCGATCACCGTGGGTGGCAGAATCGTCCGGAAGGACTTGATGACCGGTGCTGACGTGCCGTCGGCGTTTTCCAGCAGCAGAAAATTATCCCACTTCCGCTTCTCGCCATACTCCCGCAGGATGTACAGCACGTCTGACGCGTAGGAAGCCGCGCGATTGTCCAAGTACGGTTCCAGATGAAACGTGACGTGGATGTCATGGGCCCGCATGATGTCCATGATGAGCGGGGTGGTGCGGTCTTCGAAGGACCCTCGGCCCCACCAGCTGATCGCAATGGCGCCGACGCCCATGTCGGCCATCCATCGCGCGTGTTGTTCTATCACCTGCGGGTTGGCCGAATCGTACGGCCCCAGTTTCGGCATCGTCGTGGCCGCGATCCCGAACGGAGGCTGGTAACCTGTCTCGGCCCAGTGGATCCACCCGGTGGTCTGGTACCAGGGGTAATACTCGAAGATGAAGTGACGCCGCAGGTGCGGAAATCGCGCGCGGAGCACGTCGCCGGCCGGGGTCACCGGCACGCGCGGTTCGCGCTCGCGGAGCGGTTCGATCTCACGGCCAAGGCGTGGGGTGGGCAGAGAGTCCTGGACAGTCGCGAGGACCGAGTTTTTCGAGGCGGTGCCCGATCGCAGCGCCGCGCCCACGGACGAATCGCCGTGCCACTGCGAGGCGTGGACGGGGAACCCGGCGCCTCGACGCATGGCGGCGTCGAGTGGGCCGACGTGTGGTGCCGGCTTTTGCGCAAAGCCGAGACGGGCCAATGCCGCGCCAGGCGCGACAGCCATGCCGGCTTTGAGAAGATCACGTCGAGAAAATCGTGGCACAGGGGAAATGTTATACTGCGCTTCCCGCCGCCGGAGTGGCGAAACTGGCAGACGCGCGAGACTCAAAATCTTGTTCGCTTAACGGCGAGTGTGGGTTCGATTCCCTCCTCCGGCACCACTTTTGATCGAACGGGGAGGGCAGATGATCGGACTCATCCTGCGTTGGCTGGCCAACGCGATTGCAATCTACGTGGCCTCCTCGCTCCTTGACGGGATGCGGGTGGATTCGGCACTGGACGCCCTCATTGCCGGTGCCGTGCTGGGCATCATCAACTCGATCGTCCGGCCCGTGCTGGTGTTGTTGACGTTGCCGGTCACGATCCTCACCCTGGGCCTGTTTTATTTCGTCATTTCTGCCTTCTGCCTCTGGTTGACCTCGTGGTTTCTCCAGGGGTTTGAGGTCAGTGGTGCCCTCACGACACTCATCGCAGCGCTCATCGTGGGTTTTCTCAGTGCGGTGATCACCAGCGTGCTGCATGGTGTGGCGAAAGAATAGGGACTGAAGGCATGTGGAAGCGATTGGTGGTCCTGTCGGCCGTGCTCGTCGCAGTTGTCTGGGGCTCGGGGCAGATCGCCGACGCCCAGCGTGTCACGAGGACCACCATTGCCGAAAGCGATCTGAAGCAGTGGCTCACCTACCTTGCGTCGGACGAGCTCGAGGGACGACAGATTTTCACCGAAGGCTACGGCCTGGCTGCGCAGTACATCGCGGAGCGCCTGAAAGAAGCTGGCGTGAAACCGGGCGGTGACAACGGCGGGTATTTCCAATCGGTCAAACAGCACTCCTACCGCATCACCAACAACTCGACGCTGACGATTGAAGCGCCAGGTACACCCGCGGTGACCTTCAAACATGGTGACGGCGTGACCTTTGGCAACAACGTTGGTGGTCGGCAGACGCTGACCTTTGGTGGCGTGGAGTTCCTCGGCTACGGCTTGTCGGTCACCGAACCGACCCACGACGACTACGCGGGCCGTGATGTGAAGGGCAAACTGGCCGTCTGGATGGGCACGGGCCCGTCCACCGTGCCGGCCGCCGGTCGTGGTGGCGCCGCTGCGCGCAACCGGTTTGCCATCGAGATCAAAGGCGCGAGAGCGGCACTGAGTTTCACGCCGGCACCTGCGGCGCCGACTGCCGCCCAAGACGCGCTCGCCCAGGCACAGGTCGCGCTCCAACAGGCCGCGCTCGCCGTGACACAGGCGCAGGCCGCGTCCACCCAGGGGCCCGGTGGCCGTGGCGGTCGTGGTGGTGGCGCCGGAGGCCGCGGCGCGGCTCTCGTCGTGCCAGCAGATCTGACCACGGTGCAGCGTGTCGACAACCTGGTACCACCCCAGATCGCCGCCAGCGAGCGCGTCTACGAGGCACTGTTCGCGTCGGCACCAACACAGTTTGCGCAGTTGCGCGCCGCCGCCGACGCCGGCCAGCCCCTGCCGACTTTCTCGCTGCCAGGCGTGAAGGTCACGATCGATGTCAACGCGACCTTCGACATCATTGAAACCCGCCTCACCAAGAACGTCGTCGGCCTGGTCGAAGGCCGCGACCCGGCGCTCAAGTCCACATACGTTCTCTTTGGAGCGCACCTCGATCATGTCGGCTACCGGACCTCAGCCTCCGCTGTTGCCGGGCGCGGGCGTGCCGGGGCTGCGCCAGTGGGGCCACCTGATCTCATCTTCAACGGAGCAGACGATGACGGGTCGGGATCGACGGGGATGCTCGGCATCGCCAAGGCGTTTGCGCAAGGGCCCACGCCTCGCCGATCGGCGATCTTCGTCTGGCACACCGGGGAAGAGGGGGGCCTCCAGGGATCCAGGTTCATGGCGGACTTTCCGACCGTGCCGCTCGAGTCGGTGCAGGCCCAATTCAATATCGACATGATCGGGCGCAATCGCGACGACAACCCCTCGGAGGCCAGCACGGTCTACGTGATTGGCGCCGACCGGATTTCCACAGACCTTCACAACCTCGTCGTCGACGCCAACCTCAGCACCGCCGAGCCGATGGCGCTCAATTACGAATACAACGACCCCCGCGACCCCAACAGTTTCTACACGCGTTCCGATCACTACAGCTACGCGTCGAAGGGGATTCCGGTGGCGTTCTTTTTCACCGGCACCCATCCCGATTACCACGGCGCAGACGATGAAGTGGACAAGATCATCTTCCCGAAACTGCAGCGCGTGGCCCAAATGGTCTACGAAGCAGGATTCGCCGCCGCCGACCAGACCGCGCCGTTGGTCCGCGACAATCTCGGGCCGCGAACCGGCAAGGGCCACGTGGGCAAGATCAAGCGATAGGCCAGTGCACAGATGCCTGTAAGTTATTGAAAAACAGTAATTTGCTGTCTTTATCGTTGCCGATTACCCTCCTGTCAGCTATAATGGCATCTCGCTTTCTTTTTTGTAATCGGGGGGCACGTTGGCATTCGAGATAGGCGACAAGGTCATCTACCCAAATCATGGACTCGGGATCGTTGAGCGCATCGAAACCAAGACCATCATGGGCACCACATGCGGCTTCTACCAGCTGCGTATGGCCAATGAAACAACCGTGTTCGTTCCGGTAGACAACGTCGACGGTGTCGGACTCCGTCGGGCGATCACGGACGAAGAAGTACAGCGACTGTTCGACTTGCTGGGCGACGGCAAGATCGAAAGCCATCAGAACTGGAAAGGCCGTTTCAAGGACAACTCCGACCGCATGCGGACGGGGTCGATCTATGACGTGGTCGAGGTGCTCAAGAGCTTGAGCCATCTGGCCAAGTCCAAGAGCCTGTCCTTCCGCGAAAAGCGGATGCTGGACCGCGCGAAGTTCCTGGTGGTCTCGGAGATCTCCGAGGTCATCGGCGAAAAGGTTCCCGTCATCGACGAACGGGTGGATCTGTCGCTTGAACAGTGCTTCAGCACACAGGCTCGTAACGAGGCCCGGTCAAAAGCGGCCAAGGCGACTCGTGCGAGCAAAGCGACTGCGGTGCCACCGGCGGCGCCGGCCCCGGCCGCTCGACCTGCACGCGCCGCTCGCGCGTCGTAGTTCTTTCATTGATTTCCACGCTTATCGCAGCAGTCCGTACCCTGGCCACATTGGCCGGGGTCGGGCTGTATGTGCTTCTGGTCGCTCCGCCGAGTCTTCTCTGGACGGTGATCAGTCGCGACGTCCGCTTTCTCTACGTCTGTGGAGGCGGCGGGGTCCGCCTCGGCCTGGCTCTGGCCGGCATCACCGTCGTCGCCCGCGGAACTGAGCATCTGCAGCGTGACACCTCGGCGGTCTACGCGGCCAACCACGCGAGCAACATTGAACCGCCCGTGCTATTCCACGCGCTGCGGTCCCTTTACCCAAACGTCGCCGTGCTCTACAAGGCGGAACTCAGGAAGATTCCGCTGCTGGTCTGGGTCTGGGATGCGGCGGGGTTTGTGCCGGTAGAACGCGCCAACCCCGGCCAAAGCCTGCCGGCCGTCAATCGGGCCTCCGACGCGCTCAAGGCGGGCAAGTCGTTCATGATCTTCCCGGAAGGTACGCGCAGCAAGACCGGCGCACTGCTGCCGTTCAAAAAGGGCGGCTTCGTGATGGCCATTGCCGCGCAGGTCCCTGTCGTGCCGGTCGCCATCACCGGCGCGAGGGACGCAATGCGCAAGGGCAGCCCACTGGTCTGGCCCGCCACCGTGACGGTGGAATTCGCACCACCGGTCATTACAGCGGGACTGAGCTTTACGCAACGTGACGACGTCATCAAGCAGGTCCGCCGCGAAATAGAATCGCGGCTGGGCGTTACGTCGTTGTAAATCGCAGAGTCGTGCCGCCGAAGGGCGCGCCGTCCGCTGCGAGAATTCTCCCGAGCAACTCCACGATCACTTCGGTGTTTGGCGCCAGCGGGCCGCTGAATCGGATCTCAACGGCCATCGGCGCCGGACGATACGTCACCGTGAACGCCGGCGGCGCCATTGTCGTCTGCGCATAGCGGACACGGATTTGGTCTTCAAACGTCGATACCCGCATCGGCCGTGAGAACTGGAACCGGACGATGACGTCGGTGGCGATGGAGGTTTCTCCCTGCGCCGGGGCGGAGAAGACCATCGTCGGAGGCGCGATCGGCGCGGTGACTGGCTCGGAGGCCTCCGCCTGTTCTTCCTGGGCCGTCGTGGCTCGCAGAGACTCGGCGATGATCACCGGCAGGGCGTCGCGCATTTCGACCGTGCCGGTGACCTCGAGCCATCGACCCGTATGGGCGCGGTTGGTCGTGCTCAGATCGAACCCGTCGCCGCGCGAACGCTTGCCAAGCACCCAGATGGCGGCGTCGGCCGACTGGATGACAAAATCCCACTGACTTTCGCGAGGCCACGCCGGCGCGTCGCCAAACAGATTGCGGCCGCGAAAACGTCCACGGACGGTGACCGTGCGGCCATCAAATCGTGCGGGCGCCAGCGCGATGGCTCGCAGGGAGGCGTCGTTGAGGGCCGGGGCGTCCGACCAGGTGGAGCCGGTCAGCACGAACAGGGTCTCGCGTGCAGGCCATCGATCGGCGACGACGCTCGTGATGATGGCGGGCAGGTTCAGGGGCCCGAGTCTGGAGTCGTCGCTCGCGAAGCGCCCGATGTCGAACAGGCGCCCCCGGAATTCCTGCGGGCGATCGGGCGGTTGGCCGCTGCGGGGAGCAATCACAAAATGTTTGGGGAGGCCTACAGAGAGTCCCACCTGGGCCCCGGAGGCGATAGGCACCGCCGGTCCAACAATGGCAATCGCCTTGTCGTGGAAAAACACGGGGTACCGAAGGACTGCGTCCAGCGTGGTCGCGAACCGTGTCATGACCTGCGCCTGCATGCCGGTGGAGACCAGCGCCAGACTACAGACCAGAACAAAACACGAGCGCCAGTGCCGCATGAATCCGATGTTACACGATAGAATTCCAACCTTGTGACGAGCCGGAACAAGCTGCGAACGGGGGGAGAACAGGTCTCGGAGCTGACCGCTGGTCGACTCTCGGTCTATCTGCGTTGTCTGAACACGCTGGACGCCGCCGGCGTCAAGACGGTGTCCTCGCGCACGCTCGCCGAGCAGTTTCATCTCAACGCCGCGCAGATTCGCAAGGACCTCGCGTATTTCGGCGAGTTCGGCGTGCGCGGTGTCGGCTACTACGTGCGAGAACTCAAGCGCCACCTGCGCGTGATTCTCGGTCTCGATCGCACCGTGCGTGTCGCGATTCTTGGCGCCGGCAACCTGGGGCTCGCGCTCGCGGACTATCCGGGCTTTCGCCAGGAAGGGTTTGAGATTGCCGCGCTCTTTGATGCGGAGCGCACCAAGGTCGGACGCAAGTCGCGCGGCGGGGTGCGCATTCTCGACATGGTCGAGTTCCGCAAGATCGTCAAACGTGAATCGATCGACATCGTGGTGCTCGCCGTGCCGGCCTCTGCCGCGCAGGAAGTCACCAACACGGCGGTCGCTGCCGGGATTCGCGCCATCCTGAATTTTTCGCCCGGGACCCTGAAGGTGCCTCCCGGGGTCAAACTCAAGAACGTCGACCTGACCGTTTCACTTGAAAGTCTCTCGTTTTTTCTCGCACGAGGAGAGTCCGGTGACAGCGAAGAAGCGTAAGCCTGTCGCTGACGCCACGGCGCTGTCCCATGTGGACGCGCAGGGACGCATCACCATGGTTGATGTGGGCGGCAAAGCGTCAACGGAGCGCCAGGCCACGGCTGCGGCTGACATCCACATGAGTCCGGCCGCCGTCCGGGCGATCCGGTCTGGCGCCATAAACAAGGGCGACCCGCTGCAGGCCGCGCGACTGGCGGGCATCATGGCGGCCAAACAGACGTCCGCACTGATCCCCTTGTGTCATCCACTCGCCTTGACCCATGTGGATGTGACCCTGATGCCCAAACGTTGGGGGTATCACATTGAGGCGACCGCGCGCACCGCGGGACAGACCGGCGTGGAGATGGAAGCGTTGACAGCGGCCTCGGTCGCGGCCCTGACGGTCTACGACATGGTCAAGGCTGTGGACCAGACCATGGAGATTACCGGGGTGTGTCTGCTCGAAAAACGCGGCGGCCGGAGCGGGGTCTATCGTAGACTCCTCCGCAATGGCCGCTGACATCGTTCCGCATCTGCCGCCCACGATCGCGCTGCTGCCGTTTTTTGTCAGCGAGCGATATGCCCGTCCTGAATTGATTGGCCGGTGTTCGGCGTCTGGAATCACATGGATTCCTGGGCCGGCGCTGGTCGAGCGCATCAAGGCGCTCAGCTACGGACTGGCATCGCTCGGGATGGCGCGCGGCGACCGTGTCGGCCTGATCGCCGAGAGTCGGCCCGAGTGGGTGCTGACCGACTTTGCGGTGCTGAGTATGGGCGCGGCCACCGCGCCGGTGTATCCGACGCTCGCGCCAGAGCAGGTGGCCTACATCCTGCGCGATTGCGGCGCCGCGATTGTGGTGGTGTCAACGGCCGCGCAACTCGACAAGGTGTTGAGCGTTGCGTCGACGGTCCCCGCATTGCGCGCGGTGGTGGTGATCGACCCGCCATCACCGATGCCGGTCGTCGAGGGACTCACCCTTGTGTCGCTGGCGGAGGTTGAATCGCGCGGCCGCAGCGGCCCGGACGTGGCTGCCTTCAGAGCCGTCGCCGCCTCGGTGCAGCCCGACGATCTGGCGACGTTGATCTACACCTCAGGGACGACCGGCGAGCCCAAGGGCGTGATGTTGACGCATGGGAACCTCGCGTCGAACCTCCGCGATATCTGTCAGATCTTCCCCGTGTCGAACAACGACAGCGCGCTCTCGTTCCTGCCCTTGTCGCATTCGTTTGAGCGCATGGTGTTGTGGGTGTATCTGGCAAACGGACTTTCCACGGCGTTTGCCGAGTCGAACGAATCGATCGGGCGCGATCTGCTGCAGCTGCAACCGACGGTCATGACCGGTGTGCCGCGGGTGTTCGAAAAGTTGCAGTCGAAAATTCTGGAGAAGGGCGGTGCCCTGACCGGGCTGAAGAAATCCCTGTTCCAGTGGGCCGTGAGCGTGGCGAGGGAGCGTGGACGTTACGTGCCCGAAGGCCGACCGGTGCCGGCCGGCCTTCGGTGGAAATCCGCCATTGCCGAACGGCTCGTGTTTGCGAAAGTACGAGAGGGCCTCGGTGGACGTTTCCGGTTTGTCGTCTCCGGCAGTGCTGCGCTCAACGAAGACGTCGCGCGTTTTTTCTTCGGCGTCGGGCTCCCCATCATCGAAGGTTACGGTCTCACCGAGACGTCACCGGTGCTGACGGTGACCCCGCTCCATGCCGTACGCCTTGGCACGGTCGGCGTACCGATCCCGCACGTCGAGTTGAAGATTGCCGCCGATGGGGAGATCCTGGCGAAGGGGCCGAATATCATGCGCGGGTACTACGGCAAGCCGGCCGATACCGCGGAGGTCCTCAAG
>JBKJTD010000067.1:0-2818 GCA_046590915.1 Vicinamibacterales bacterium | reverse complement strand
GGCGGCGTCCTTGGCGGGGCGACCCGTCGCCTTCCGCATACTCGCTCCACGCACCGTGTATGAGTTTGGCGCGTCGCCCTTTAATCTGGCGGACCGATCTGTCGCGACGAAGGTCGCGCTGTATTGCACGCTGGCATTACTGCTCATTTCGTATGTCGGCGCCGCGTTTTTCATGAGTCGAAACGCCCGTCTCGGCCGTGGCGACCGCCGTGGCGCCGCCCGTCTCGCCAAGGTGATTGGCGTCCTCACGTTTGCCGCGAGTCTGCTGGCTGCCGCGCCCCCATTGGATGTTCGCATCGTCGGCACGATGCACGGCGCTGCGGCGGTCGGGTTGTTTGCTGGAGCCTGGTGCTGGGCCTTCTACATGGCCATTGAACCGTTTGTGCGCCGGCAGTGGCCGCGAATGCTCATCGGCTGGAGTCGTCTCATGGTCGGCGAGTGGCGTGATCCGCAGGTCGGCCGCGAGGTGTTCATCGGCATCCTCGCCTCGGTCACCGGTGCGACGCTCAGGGTCGGCGCCGGGTGGATCAGCCTGCGTGCCGATGGGGAGCCGCTGCTCAACGACATGTTTCACTTCCGCGCGCTTGGTGGTTTCGCCGACCTGACGTCGGGGTTGCTGCAGGTGCTACCGTGGGCGCTGTTTGCCAGCCTGATGTGGGTCGTCCTGCTGTTGATGGCTCGGAGGCTGCTGCGGTCCGATTACGTCGCGGTGGCGGTACTTGGCATGTTGACCCTTGCCGTGGCGCCGACCACGCAGGGAGCGTATCTCGCGGCCATGTTGATTGGTAATGCCATCTGGTTGCTGGTCGGGCTGCGCGTGGGATTTCTGTCTCTCGTGAGTGCGCTCGTGGCCGTGCAGGTCATGCAGTCCTTGCCCTTTTCACCCGGCGCCCCTGGCGTGGTCGGGACGCTGTCATGGATTTCGCTCGCCGCCATCGGGATCCCCGCAGCCTTCGCGCTGTACACGTCATTGGCAGGACAGTCGATTTTCGGCGATGGCGCGCTCGAGAAATAGCCCGCGCGTTTCACCATGTCGCGGCGACGAAGCATCACTGGCCGCGGCCGGCGGTCGCGATATACTGGCCCACTTCCTGATGTCACTTCATCCCGCGACCCGGCTGGGTTCCTATGAAATCGTAGCTCTCCTGGGTTCCGGCGGCATGGGTGAGGTCTACCGGGCCCGCGACACGAAGCTCAATCGCGATGCCGCAGTCAAGGTGCTGCCGGATCTGTTCGCCGCCGATGTGGAGCGCCTGGCGCGTTTCACGCGGGAAGCGCAGACGCTGGCGGCGCTCAATCACCCCAACATCGCACAAATCTACGGCGTCGAAGAGTCAGGCGGCGTACGGGCGCTCGTGATGGAACTGGTGGAAGGGCAGGATCTGTCCGAGGTCATCGCGCGAGGGCCCGTGCTCCTCGACGACGCGCTGCCGATCGCGCGGCAGATTGCCGAGGCGCTGGAAGCCGCGCACGATCTGGGCATCATTCATCGCGACCTCAAGCCCGCGAACATCAAACTCCGTCCGGACGGCACCGTGAAGGTATTGGACTTCGGTCTGGCCAAGGCCGTCGACCCGGCAGGCGGATCGGGTTCGAACGCCGCGAACTCGCCCACGCTCACGGCGCACGCCACGCAGATGGGCATGGTCATCGGCACGGCGGCGTACATGTCGCCCGAGCAGGCGCGAGGCAAGAGCGTCGACCGGCGCGCCGACATCTGGGCGTTTGGCGTGGTGCTCTACGAAATGCTGACGGGGCGGCGGGTCTTTGAGGGCGGCGAGATCTCCGACGTACTGGCGGCGGTGCTGCGGCAGGACGTCGACTGGACGGAGCTGCCGCCCGAGACGCCGGTGCGCCTGCGGCGCCTCCTGGAGCGCTGCCTCGATCGCGACGTCAAGGGGCGCCTCCGCGACATCGGTGAGGCGCGGGTGGAAATCTCGAAGATCCAGGCGGGCGCGCCTGACACCGGCGCCGCCGCTGCGGCGGCGACGGTCGCGGTGTCCGCGTCACCGGCTCGTCGGCGTGTCGCAGGCGTTGCCGCCGCGGCCCTCGTTGTTGCCGCGATTGCTGGCGCGTGGTGGGCGGGCCGGACGTCGCAGGCGCCCACCGGGGCGTGGGCGGAGTTTACGCAACTGACCGACGCGTCAGGCGTTGAAGACAGCCCGACGATTTCTCCCGACGGGAAGTCGTTCGCGTACGCGAGCGCCACGCGCGGAAGCTCTGACATCTACGTGCAGCGCGTGGGCGGCAGGAACCCGGTGCTTGTTGCCGGGGATCCAGTGCGTGAGGAGGTATGGCCGGCATTTTCGCCTGATGGCGCGTTGATCGCCTTCAACGAGGGCGGCGGCAGCGGCGGCATTTTCATCGTCGGTGCCACTGGCGAATCCGTGCGACGCCTGACGGACTTCGGCGCCAACCCTGCCTGGGCGCCTGACGGCAAGCGCATCGTGTTCAGCGCGGAAGAAGTGGGCAGCGTGTACAACCGTAACGAGATCAGCCCGTTGTGGGTGGTCGATCTCAACGGGGGCGCGCCCACGAAGGTCGACGAAGGGGACGCCGTTCAGCCCGCGTGGTCCCCCTCCGGGACGCGTATTGCGTTCTGGCAGAACGTGGACGGCCAGCGCGACCTCGCCACGATTCCAGCGGCTGGCGGCGCTCATGTGCAGGTGACGGCCGATGCGGCTGCTGATTGGGCGCCGGTGTGGTCGCCCGACGGGCGCCACTTGTATTTCGCGAGCGATCGCGGCGGGCCGATGGGGATCTGGCGCATCGGCATCGATGAAGCGTCGGTTCCGGCGTACCAGTCGCCCGACCCGAC
>JBKJTD010000253.1:0-3271 GCA_046590915.1 Vicinamibacterales bacterium | reverse complement strand
GCCAGTTTGAACAATTGCTGTCTGCCCGCCGGACGTTGATGGTGGTGGTGCCTCTCGCGCTGGTTCTGATCTTCACGTTGCTGTTTGTGACCTTCGGCACTGTGCGTGATGCGTTGCTGGTGTTCACCGGCATTCCCCTGGCGCTGACTGGCGGCGTGTTTTTTCTGTGGGTGCGTGATATTCCCTTCTCGATTTCAGCGGCCGTGGGATTCATCGCCCTTTCGGGTGTGGCGGTGCTCAACGGTTTGGTCATGTTGAGCTTCATCAACGGACTGCGCGCCGAGGGAAAAGCGCTGGATGTAGCGGTGTTTGATGGCGCGATCGCGCGTCTGCGTCCAGTGCTGATGACGGCACTGGTGGCATCGCTCGGCTTTTTGCCGATGGCGCTGGCGACCGGCACGGGCGCTGAGGTGCAGCGCCCACTCGCGACAGTGGTCTCCGGTGGCATTCTGTCATCCACACTGCTGACGTTGCTGGTGCTGCCGGTGTTGTACCGCATGACCGCGCGAGAGGAGGACGTATGACTCGTCGGCTACGACCGTGGATTGGCGTGGTGGCGATGCTGGGGCTGATGGCCCTGGTGCTGCCAGACACGGTGTGGGCGCACGGCGTCTCGAATCGTGACGCCGCGTTTGTGCGCACAGTCACAGGCGCCGTGCCGGCGCCCTTCATGTATCTCGGTGCAAAACACATGGTGACCGGCTACGACCATCTGCTCTTCCTGGTCGGGGTGATCTTCTACCTGTATCGCACTGGTGATGTCATCAAGTACGTCAGCTTGTTCACGCTGGGGCACAGCCTCACCCTGCTGCTCGGTGTGCTGGCCAACGTGCCGGCGAATGCGTACCTGGTCGATGCGATCATCGGCCTGTCGGTGGTCTACAAAGGCTTCGAGAACATCGGCGGATTCGAGCGCACGCTCGGCTGGCGACCCGATCCCCGGTGGGCGGTCTTCATCTTCGGGCTGTTCCACGGCTTCGGACTCGCGACCAAACTGCAGGAGCTGGCCCTGCCTGAACAGGGCCTGATGGCCAATCTTCTGTCGTTCAACGTCGGCGTGGAGATGGGCCAGATCCTGTCGCTGGGCGGCGTGATGGTCGCGCTCACGTGGTGGCGCACGCGTCCAGGCTACCTGCGGCATGCCTTCATCACGAACACCGCACTCATGGCTGGTGGCTTTGCACTGCTCGGTTATCAACTCGTCGGGTATCTGGTGAATCGGTCATGAACACTCCATCTCTACCTCCCATCGTCTCCACGCGTCGTATCCTCACGGCGACCGCCGTTGCCGCTGGTCTCGCCCTGATCGTGCTGGTGACGACTGTCTTGCCGGCTGAATATGGCATTGATCCGCTTGGCACCGGGCGGGTGCTCGGACTCAATGCGCTGGCGGAAGCGGGCGGTGATGACGACGCGGTCGCTGACGGACCGGCGCGTGAGGCAGTGCGTGCGGGCGCGCACACAACGGCGACACTGCCGCTGGCACAGGACGAGTTCACGGTCGTGCTGCGCCCCTATGAGGGGGTCGAATACAAATATCGCGTCGAGCAGGGTGCGAGTGTCGTGTATGCATGGACGGCCACCAGTCGCGTGGAATATGACTTTCATGGCGAACCCGATGGTGCGCCGGCGCGGTACTCAGAGAGCTACGGCAAGGGCGCGGCGGCGGCGGCCTCGGGCACCTTCTTCGCGCCCACGGCAGGCGTCCACGGGTGGTTCTGGGAGAATCCCGGCGCAGAACGGGTCACGATCACGCTCAAAGCCAGCGGCTTCTACAGTGCGTCCACCGAATACCGGGATGGAGAGCGCATCGAACGTCAGTTTCCTGCGCTCACCGGAGCGAAGTGATGACCACTGGTGTGTGCCCTCAGCGGATACCGTTGAACGCGAGCGCGTCGGCAAACAGCGAGAGGATACTGCCGGCATAGGTCGGCGCGCTCGCCCAGTTGCCGTTGCCCATCTCGTTCCACGTGCGCGCCTTGCCCTTTGGCTGCACCAGGTGAAACCGCGGGTCGACGCAAGGATTCTTCAAGGGCGGCACCGAACATGTCGTTGCTGTGGGATCCGCATACGCGCGCAGGTGCTGGATCTGCGCACGCACGCCCGTGCGCGCGTCAGGGAATACGGCGGGCGTCGGGTTCGAATCGGTGGCGCCGATCCCGGCGAAATTGTTGTACGACGCGGGAATCGATCCGTTGAAGCGAAACCAGCCCGTTTCGACCACGCTCTGCATGAACGCGACATCACCGGTCACGCCCTCGGCCGCGCCTTCCTCGACGAAGTATTGCGCCATCGTCTCAAGCGGAACCGTCGCGGCGTAGGTACCCGGCGGCTGCGGCTGCCGGCCCCGAACCCACGCAGCAATCTGGCCGGCGTTGAGCCGGGACGGCCCCATGATGGCTGTCGCTGTGGGAGTGGGAGGAGGCGAGGGGGCCGTCGGCGATCCGCCGCGCGACCCGCAGGAGACAGCAAAAAGCCCGAGGGCGGCAACGGCCGCTAGCCGTGACACGGGCATGCGCCAGACCGGTTTCACGGCCTCAAAGTATCATGGCAAACCGGGGCTGCCCAGTCTGCGTCTAACCCGCCCGTGATTACCCGTTTCGCCTGTCTGATCCTGGTGTGTGTGTTGTCCTGTACCCTTGCCACTCCAGCGCACGCACACCAACAACCTCCAACTGCCCCTGCTGCCACTCCCACGGAACTGCTTCGTGTGTTTGTGGATTGTCATGAATGCGACACCGAGTACCTCCGCCAGAACGTCCAGTTCGTGGACTACGTTCGGGATCGAACAGTCGCTGATCTACACCTTCTGGTCACCACGCAGAGCACGGGCGGGGGCGGCCTGTCCTGGACGGTGAAATTCATCGGGCTCGGCCGCTTCGACACGCAGGATCGGACACTGACCTTTGCGACGGCGCAGACGGCCACAAGCGACGATCGGCGCAAGGAGTTTGCACGCATCTTCAAGCTGGGCGTTGCCGGGTATGCCGCAGACTCGCCCTCAGGCAAACAACTCGATGTGCAGTGGACGAAACCGGCGGTGTCGGCGACTCCGGCGACTCCGGCAAAGGACCCCTGGAACTACTGGGTGTTCCGCACCAACGTGGGCGGCAACCGCAACGGTGAGAAGTCGACCAGCTCCAGCTCGTACCGCTTGAGCCTGTCTGCCAACCGCACCACCGCCAACTGGAAGATCAGCCTCTCGTCGAGCGGTAATTACAGCAAGAGCGTATTCGACCTGGGCGGCACCGCCGGAAAAATCAAGAGCACG
>JBKJTD010000061.1:0-11792 GCA_046590915.1 Vicinamibacterales bacterium | reverse complement strand
CGGATTGGCCGACATCACGTCCACCATCCGCGCACTGGGCGAGCGCACCGGTCATGCGACGCAGGCCAAGACGCTGGCCTCTCAGATTGAAGCGCAACTCGCGGCTGTAAAAGCGCGCTCCGGCGGAATGGCCAGGCCGCGGACCCTCATCGTATTCGGACGCGAGGAGGGGTCATTGCGCGGTCTGTTTGTCAGCGGCGGCGTGGGGTTCCTGCACGACCTGCTGGAACTGGCCGGCGGCGACAACGTGATGGCGGACATCGCGCGTGAAGGGTTGCAGTTGTCGAGCGAACAGTTGCTGGTCAGAGCGCCGGACGTCGTCATTGAACTGCGCAATGGTCAGGCCTGGACGCCGGAGCGTCGCGCGCGTGAACAGGCCGTGTGGCGGGCCGCTCGGATCCCTGCGTCAACGAGTGGACGTGTCCACCTGCTGGCAGATCCCTCGCTCGTCATCCCGGGCCCGAGGGTCGGTCAATCCGCGCGCGCCATCGCGGACGTCGTGTTTGTACCGGCCCGCTGACACAGCCGGCGGTGCCGTGTGATGCGGACGTTACGCCAGATCGGCGTGCAAGCGATCAAGAAACCGGCCCACTGAGGCCGGCCCGGCGAGCCTGAACCTGATGAGGTGATCATGCGGGCGGTCGCCCACTCCGATCGCCACGCCGCGATCCTTGAGGGTGGCAAACGCGTCCTCATCGGTGCGGTCATCACCGAGATACACGACACCGACGCCCCCGGTCGGACCCATATCCACGACCGACCTGATCCAGTCGACCGCCTTGCCCTTGTGCCACTCGACGGCCGGCAGCAGTTCGAGGGCCTGCGCGCCAGGTAACACCCTCAGCAGATCTGCATCAAGCGCCGGCTGCGCTATCTCGACAAATTGGCCCAACGCTCGGCCCGCATCATCAGCGGATACCTTGCGGACGTGACACGTAAGCGCGTAAGTCTTGTCCTCGAGCACGAGGTCCGGACACCAGGCCAGCGCAATCCTGGCGCGCGCCAGAATCTCGGCGATGACGGGTTCAACACGCGCGAGCGCCGGGTGCAAAAATCCTGCGGACGGCCCGACGATCTCGAGTCCGTGCAGCCCACCGACAAACGGCGCCACGTCTGCCGTCCGCTCCCTGACATCGTCCATGCGCCGACCGCTCACCACGGCGAGTGTGGTGCGTGGGTGTTGGGCCACCAGGCGCAAAGTTTGACTGACTTCGGGCGACATCACCGCCTCGCCAGGAGTGGGAGCCAGGTCGGAGAGTGTGCCGTCGAAATCGGTGACCAGCAACAAGGGTCGCTCGCCCAGCCAGGTGCGCACCTCGTGGGCGACCATATCCGACGAGTGATAGACGCCTTTACCCAGAGAGAAACCCAGAGGCCTTTCCGCGTTCAAGCTGATGCAGGATGTCGGACGCCCATGCGAGCACGTCTCGTCCGGCCACGCGTCTGCGCAGAGCCTGCATCCGCCGCCGCACTTCCCATTCCGGCATCTCGACCGCCCGGAGCACCGCGTCGGTAAACCCGCGCTCATCGTACGGATTGATGATGAGCGCCTCTTCCAGTTCCTGAGCGGCCCCGGCCAGCTCGCTCAGAATCAACACGCCGTCAAAATCGTCCCGCGCGGCCACAAATTCCTTGGCCACCAGATTCATGCCGTCGTGCAGTGACGACACGATACAAAAATCCGCGAGACGGTACAACGCCACCAGATCGGGCATTGGAAAGGACTGCTTGAGAAACCTGACCGGCCCGTCGTTGCCGCCGTGACCGTGCCGCGTGTTGATCTCGGCGATCAGCCGGTCAATTTCGTGGGAAATTTCCGCGTATCCCTGCACGTCCTCCCGGGACGGCACGCCAATCTGGACGAACACGAATCGCGAGGCCAGGTCAGGGCGCATGTCGAGCGCGCGGCCAATCGCCGCGATGCGCTCGGGAATGCCCTTGGTGTAGTCGAGCCGGTCCACGCCAATGCCGACCACCTTTCCGGACAGCCCCCACTCGCCGGCCAGCGTGGTCATGCGAGCGGGAAGTTCGGGGTCGGCCAGAATCGTCGTGATGCGATCAAAATCCGCGCCGATGGGGATCGCCGCGACACGAACCGGCCGGTCACCGAAGTACACCGTTTCATTCGAGACACTGGCACCCAGTTCGTCCGTGACGGCCTGCAGGAAGTTCCGTTGGTCGCGCGGCAACTGGAACGCGACCAGATCATTGGCCAGCATCCCTTTGATGATGTCGGTGCGCCAGGGGCAGATGCGAAGCCGGTCTGCGTCGGGCCACGGGATGTGCCAGAAGATCGCGGTCCGCAGCCGCGGACGCAACTCACGCAGGGACTGCCCGACAAGTGCGAGGTGATAGTCGTTGAGAAACACGGACGCCTCGCTGGGCGCCTCGGCCGCCGCAGCTTGCGCGAACCGTTCGTTGACGCGCCGGTACGTCTCCCACTCATCAGCCTTGAACACGGGCCGCACGTGTGCCTGATGGCACAGCGGCCACAAGGCGCCGTTGGCAAAGCCAGCGTAATACCCGGCTTCTTCGTCCGGTGACAACCATAGACGACGGAGGCGATACACCGGTGCCTCGGGCGGGACGCCCACTGAATCACCTTCGTCGCTGACGGCCTTGTCTGCCGAACCCGCACCGTGGGCGATCCACACGCCGCCACGTTCCCGCATGAGTGCGTCGAGAGCCACCGAGACGCCGCCGGGAGTGGCGCGCACCACAATCGAGCCATCGGGCGCGTATTCGTGCAGATACGGCTCGCGGTTGGACACGACCACCAGGCCGCCTGCCGACCGTCCAGCTTCCCCGGCCGACACCAGCGCGGATTTGAAAAGAATGGGCCCGATCAGTTCATGCATGGCGATGATCGCCACCATCAACGTTTCGAACCGCCCACCCCACTCGGGAAACTCCGTCGAGACCAGAATGGTCAGCCCCAGCGTGACGCCCGCCTGCGACACCAACCCCCGCCACAACAGCGGAGTCGACACCGGCTCGGCGGTGACCATCCGAGCGCCGATCACCGACCCGGCGTGCAGGAGTGCCATTCGCACCATCACAATGATGATGGCGGCAACACCGATGCTGGCGAGCGCATCCACCTGCAGCGATGCGCCGGCTGCGGTGAAGAACAGAATGAGAATCGGCGTCGAGCCGCGCTCGATGGCATCCCGCAGGACGTCACCCTCGGTGGAGGCGAGATTCTCTACCACCAGGCCGGCAACGATCGCGGCGATCAATGCGTCGAAGTGCCACAACGCTCCCGCGCCGGTGATCAGAGCACACATGCCGACCAGTACCAGCGTGACCTCCCGGCCCACCCAGCGCAGGTACAACGCGAACAACGCACCGACAATGGCGCCAAAGGCCATTGACCCTGGCAGCTCCCACAGTAACGACGCGACCAGTGCAGGCGCATTGGCCGACTGGGCAAAAGCCGCTCGTGTGCCTTCCATCGACACGGCAAACAGCAGAATCAACACCAGGTCGGCGAGCACCACCACGGCCAGGGTGAGTTCCGCGAGCGAGCCACGCGCGCGCGTCTCGGCAATGACGGCAATGGTCACAGTCGGCGAAAACCCGACCAGCACTGATGTGATGACTGCGACGATGGCGGCGCGTTGCCAGCCGTCGACATCCGGGGCAATGGGCAGGTATGTCCAGCCGGCAAACAGCAGCGCAAACAACACGACATACGCGAGAAGAATCGTCACGCCCGCGAGCGTCGCGATCGCCTTCAACCTCGGGCGAAGCCGGAAGATGTTCAGTTCAAGTCCGGCGGTGAACGCGATGATCGCGATCGCGAGTCCATTGATGAGCTGAAGGTCCCTGGCCATCGGCCGCGTGATGATGTTGGCGACATACGGACCGCAGACGAGTCCGAACACCAGATAGCCCGTCAGCCTCGGCAGGTGCACGAACTCAAACAACCACCCGACGATGGAGGCGGCAATGAGTGTCACGCCGAGAGCCAGACTCGTGGCCGACGCGGTGCCGTCACCCAGATGGGCGATGAGCAGCCACGCGAGGACCATGGTGATGGTCAGAGCCGACAGGCGGCGCATCTAGCGCGTCTCCCCCCGCCACAACGGCAGGGCGACTACTGCGAAGACTTCGAAGATTGCCGTCCCGATGGCCACCGCCCACAGCAACGCCTCGCCGGACGCGGCCGGCAGTATCTGACGGAAGTTCAATGCAAACGCAATCCCGATGACGCCGGGCGACATGAGGTACGCGGCCATGTCACTGGCTCGCACGTCGCCGACAAGACGCGCGGAGATCCACCCTCCGGCCACTTTGCCTGCGAGGCGAAACAGCAGAAACGGCACGAGCAGCCATGCGCCGGCGGCCGACGGCATCCACAGGGCACCGGCAGTGACCAGCAGTGACACCACGAGCGGATGCTGCAATTTTCCAAGGTCGTCCTGGACGATCCGGTCCGTCCGTCCCGGCATCATCGTCCACACCAACCCCGCGACCAGGCCTACCGAGAGCGGTGACACGCGCATAAACGCGGCGGCCCCGCCCGCCAGCGCCAGCGTGCCCATCACATACACACTTCGCTCGGCCACCGATTGGGCGCGTTCGAACAGCAGCCATCCGATGACGCCGGTCACCAGGCCCGCGCCCACCGGGGTGAGCGCAATCCACCAATGGGTCGCGCCGCTGCCGGCTGCGACGGTGAAAATTCCAGCGGCCACGATGATTGGGAGGATGTCGTCCAGGTCGGCGACGCGAGTGGCCATCGCGGCGGCAGGGTCCGCATCCGGATCGGCGGAGGTCGCAGACGATGCACTTGCGCACAGGCCGAGGGCCAGCGCGATGATCACCGCCGAGGCATCGAGCGGCAGGCCGGTGGAGACCAGCAGGTACATCGTGGCGCCGGCGACCGCCAGGATGGTGACCGCGCTTTCGAGACTTGCGGCAAGCAGCAGGCGTCCGGCGGAGGGGACTTCGCGACCAAACGCGATGCCGACAAACACCCCGAGCAATGTCAGCGTGAGCGTCACGCTCAAATCGAGCAATGTGAGGACGTCACCGGTGATGAGATTGAGTGCGTGGGGCCCGAGCAGCACGCCGATGGGCAGAAAGACGACCGCGGGTGTCAGCGACGGCGCGAGTCCAAGTGCCGAACGGGTGCGCAGCAGGGAGAAGAACCAGCGCAGTGGTGACGGTGGAGGTGCGCCAAGCCGCCGGTCAAGGGGATCGGGCCCGCCGAGTTCGCGTCGGCGCTGATCACTCATCGGAGACGGAGAGCCTCCACGGCCGCGAGCAGTGCGTGGACGCGGGTGATGGCCACCCCGGACCCGTCCGCGACCGTCATGCCGACGAGGCGCCCGTCAAGCGTGTAGATAAAGGCACCCGCGTCGAGTTGCGGATCGCCACCCACCGACAGAATCGGTTGTGTCCAGCGGGTGTCTTCGAATGAATCCACGCGTCCGAGAAACACCGGCCGCACAGCCGGTCCTCCCCGCGCCGCCTCAAACACCGCGACATATCCCGGTCCGCCAATGGCGAGCGCAACCGGCCCCATGTCTGTGAAGGGCGCTTCGGGCACACGCACGAGTACCAGGCCTCGCTCGACATCGATCTTTGCCGGTTCGGCATCGGCGGGTTCGACCACGCGGAAACCCGCGGGCAGATGCGCCACTGCCGTTGTGGCATCCACACGCAGTGCTGTGACGAGGCGCCGTTCGGCGGAGGCGGCAGGCGGTGTCACTCCACGCCTGAGTGGAGGTGGAGGAATGCGCTCCAGCGTCAACACCGTCAACGCCGGCTGCACGCGGGAGGACAGGTCCGCCATGATCAGCGCGAGCTCTTCAAACGTGGCGCGCGCGGCCAGTCGCTCAATCGGTCCGGAGATCGACGACGTCACGGCCCGGTCAGGCGCCGGGTACTGGAACTGCGCCAGCACGAGCAACATCACCACTGCCACCGCAATGACGAGCAGCAACAGCCGCGTCTCGCGGCCGCGTCCCGACACCGATGGCGTAGTCATTTATCAACTCCCCTTGTGAGACGTGAGCACTGCGCCGGCAGGCGCCTGGCATTCAGACGGATGCAGTCGCGCGCAAACGTTTGACCACCGCAGTGAATTTTTCAATCGCGTACGCAATGTCGTCGTCAGTCGTAAACCGCCCCAGGCCGAAGCGCACCGTGGCGCCAGGCACGGCATCTGACCCGAACAGCGCCTTGAGCACATGCGACGGTGTCGCCGACGCCGAGCTGCACGCGGAACCCGACGAGACCGCGATGTCGCCAATGCCGATAATCAGCGACTCTCCGTCCACCCCTTCAAAGGCCACGTGGAGGTTGTGCGGCAGGCGATGCTCCATCGAGCCGTTCACCACGACACCGCCGCACGCAGACCGGAGACCTTCAAGAAGCCGGTCGCGCAACCGTGCCAGCCGCGCCGTCTCCTGCCCCATCTCCTGCCCATCGATGTGACAGGCATATCCGAGTCCTACAATGCCAGGCACGTTCAGTGTGCCGGAGCGGTGACCCCGTTCCTGTCCTCCGCCGACGATCATCGGCGCCAATTCAATCCGTTTGCGCACAAACAACGCGCCGCACCCCTTGGGGCCGTACATCTTGTGCGCAGTCAGCGACAACAGGTCCACCGGCAACGTCGACAGGTTGAATGGAATCTTACCGACAGCCTGGGCCGCGTCTGTGTGCAGGAGTGCACCCTTCGCGTGAGTGATTTCGGCGATCTCGGCCATCGGCTGCAAGACGCCAATCTCGTTATTGGCCATCATGATGCTGACCAGGGCGGTCTGTTCGGTGACCACATCAGCCAGGGTGACAAGGTCGATGCGGCCGTCGCGCCCGACAGGAAGAATGGTCAGCGACCAGCCGGCCTTTTCGAGCGACTTGCAGACCTCAAGGACACACTTGTGTTCGATGGCCGAACAGACCAGGTGACGACGGGACTCGGGTGACAACGCGGCCACGCCCTTGATGGCCCAGTTGTTGGACTCGGTGGCACCGCTCGTGAAAATCACCTCACGCGCCGATGACCCAATGAGCGCGGCGACGCGGCGGCGGGACTGTTCGACCGCTTCCTGGGCCTTCCAGCCCCACGCATGGCTCGATGAGGCGGGGTTGCCGAAGTTTACCGTGAAATAAGGCAGCATCACCTCGAGCACCCTGGGGTCAACCGGGGTCGTGGAGTGGTAGTCGAGATACACGGGCGGTCGCGACATGGCCTTAATTCTAAGGCGATTAGCAGGGAAACCTCAGGGTTCCCTCATGACATCGGGGCCCCGCCGCCACCACACTGCATCAAGGAGATGTGCAGAATGGTGATGCCAATCAAGGTCATGGCACGGTCGATGGGGGTTTTCGGCGTTCTGGGCGTTCTCGCCTGCGCTGTGTGGGCGGCTCCGGTTCAGGCGCAGGAGGTCGTACAAGAGGTCTTGTATGAGCTGGTGCTCAAAGACGGCACACGCGTCCAGGGCTATCTTGAACAGGACACCCCAGAGCGCATCACCCTGCGCACTCTGGGCGGCTCGAAACTTCAAGTGGACCGCGCAGACGTTGCCTCGCTTGAGCGGGCGGACGGCCGCGTCGAGGGCGGTCGGTTTCTGAAGTCGGATCCGAATCCGACCCGACTGTTTTTCGGACCGACTGGACGGTCGGTCAAGAAAGGGGAAGGGTATTTCGGCGTGTACGAACTCTTCCTGCCCTTCGTCCAGATCGGTATCACGGACCGGCTCTCGATAGGCGCAGGCACCCCCCTCCTCTTCGGAGGCGGTGGCGACCGGCCGTTCTGGATCACCCCGAAATTTCAGATACACGAAGGGCGCTCAATGAGCACGTCCGTCGGTGCGATCCACTTCCTGAATGTTGATGGGGTCAATCTCGGCATCGCGTTCGCCGCCTCCACGTTCGGCACGACCGACGATGCGGTGACGGTTGGCGTGGGGTGGGCATACGTCAACACCAATTCGAACGACGAAGGCGCGATGGTCGCCATGATTGGTGGCGAGCGGCGGCTGAGTCCTCGAATCAAGCTCGTCACCGAGAACTACGTGTTTAATGGCGGGGGCATCCTTTCCGGCGGCGTCCGCTTCATCGGCGACTCCCTCTCGGCCGACATCGGGCTGGCTGCGCCGGTGGGGGCCGGCGGAGGACTGTTCGCCTTTCCGATCGTGAACTTTGTCTGGAAGTTCTAACCGTTAGAATGCGCAGATGCACAAGACCCTGATTGCCCCGCTCGTCGTGGTCGCGCTCGCGACCTCGGCCTGCAGCACTGACGCCCCGGTCCCGACCCAGAGCCAGGCGGCCCAATTCCTGTCAGCCATTGCCGCGCTGTGTGGCAACGCGTACGGGGGACGCATTGCTGCCAACGAGCCCGCTGCGCCCAATGATCCGTTCGTGGGTCAGGCGCTGGTCATGCACGTGCGCACGTGTGAGCCGGGCCGCGTGCTGGTGCCGTTTCACGTCGGCGAGGATCGCTCCCGCACCTGGGTGCTCACCCTCCATGGCGACCGCATCCGGTTGAAGCATGACCACCGGCATCAGGACGGCACCGAAGACGAACTGACGCAATACGGCGGCGACAGCACCACCGCCGGCACCGCGACGCGGCAGGAGTTTCCGGTCGATCAGTTCTCGATTGATTTGTTCACGCGCACCAATCGCACGGTGTCCAACACCAACACGTGGGCGATGGAAGTGCATCCGGGACGCATGTTTGCGTACGAGCTCTCACGGCCTGGGCGCAAGTTTCGCGTGGAGTTTGATTTGACGAAGACGGTGCCGGTGCCGCCGGCGCCGTGGGGACATTAAAAGGGTCCAGGGTCCAAGGTTCCCTGCTATTCGGTCTTCGCAGGTTCCTGGGTGTTGCTCAGGGCGGCTTTGAGGGTGTGCCAGGCGAGTGACGCGCACTTTACACGGGCGGGGAACTCTCGCACACCGCCGAGCACGGCCAGTTTGCCGACGGCGTCTTCGTCAATCGGCTGATCGATGGGTGTCGTCACCATCTGGTGAAACAGATCGAACAAGTGCGTGGCTTCGTCGATGGTCCGGCCCTTGACGGCATCGGTCATGAGTGAAGCTGAGGCCTTGGAGATCGCGCAACCGGATCCTTCGAATGAGACCTTCTCGATACGATCACCCGCAATCTTCAGCGACAGCGTCAGCTTGTCTCCACACAGAGGGTTGTGGCCCCTGGCCGACTGGGTCGCGTCCGGCAGCGGGCCAAAATTTCTGGGCCTTTTGTTGTGGTCGAGGATGACCTCCTGATAGAGGTCATGGAGGTCCTGCATCAGAAGAATCCCAGCGTGAGCTTCGCGGCCTCCGACATGCGTTCCTTGGTCCAGGCGGGCTCCCAGACGATCTCAACGCGGGCATCAGTCACTTCTGGAAGCGACCGTACCTTGTGGCGCACTTCCACGGGCAGTTGCTGCGCAGACGGACACGCGGGACTGGTCAGCGTCATGTTGACGAGGACGTTCTTGTCGGTGTCCACGATGATGTCGTAGATCAGACCCAGCTCGTAGATGTCCACCGGGATCTCGGGGTCGAACACGGTCTTGATCGCCTCAACAATTTTGCCCTGTAGCGCCGCGGTCTGGTCGGGATCGAGCGGTCCAACCTGCAGCCCATCCTGACTGCTGGTTGGTGCGGCTGCAGGTGGCGCCTGGGCCATCGGCTCGGCCTTCCACGCATCGGGCGGCGTAAAGGGCGTGTCGGTCAGCACGGGCGGATGCGTCAGTGGCGACGCTGACGGAGTCGGTGCCGGACTCGGAGTCGGCGTATCGACCATGCCCTCAGATTCTGCGACCGCGACAGCCTCGGCGGCCTCTTTGGCGGCCTCTTCTTTCTTGCCCGTCAGATCCGAGAGAAACGAAAACATTCCCATAAACGTCACCCCAGCAACTCGCGCACGCGCCCCAGCGCACGCACGAGCGCATCGATATCCTCTGTCGTGTTGTACATCGCCAACGACGCTCGCGCCGTGGCGGGAATCCCGAATCGATCCATCACCGGCTGCGCACAGTGGTGACCCGTGCGAATGGCCACGCCCTCGCGGTCGACAATGGTGCCAATGTCGTGGGGATGCGCGTCCCCCATCACAAACGACAGCACGCTTGCCTTGCGCTTTGCCGTGCCGACCAGTCTGAGACCAGGCACTTCCAGCAGGGCGCGAGTGCCATAGTCGAGCAACGCCGCCTCGTGCGCCCCAATCGCGTCGAACCCGACTGACTGAATGAACTCGATCGCCGTGCCGAGTACGATCGCGTCGGCAATATTGGGCGTGCCGGCCTCGAACTTGTACGGTAGTTCGTTCCACTCGCTCTTCTCGAAGGTGACGGAACTGATCATGTCGCCACCACCCAGAAACGGCGGCATCGCGGCAAGGATCGACTCGCGACCGTAGAGCACACCGATGCCCGTCGGTCCGTACACCTTGTGACCCGTGAACACGTAGAAATCCGGATCAAGCGCCTGCACGTCGATGGCCATGTGGTACGCGGCCTGCGACCCATCGATGAGCACCGTGGCGCCGACTGTGCGCGCCATGGCGATCATCTGCTCCACGGGATTGATGGTGCCAAGCGCATTCGACAAGTGGCTGACCGCCACCATCCTGGTCTTCGGCGACAGAAGCCGCTCGAATTCCTCAAGAATCACGTCACCGGCATCATCCATCGGCGCGACGCGCAGCACCGCACCGGTGCGCGCACACGCCATCTGCCACGGAACAATGTTCGAATGGTGCTCCATGGCCGTGATGAGCACTTCATCCCCGGCCGTCAGCTGCCAGTCGCCCCAGGCGCGCGCGACCAGGTTTATGGATTCGGTTGCATTGCGCGTGTAGATGATTTCGCGCTCGGTACGGGCGTTCACGAATCGCTGAACGGTCTTGCGCGCCTTCTCGAACGCCGCAGTCGCACGCTCACTCAGCGCGTGCACGCCCCGATGCACGTTCGAGTTGTCGTGTTCGTAGTAGTGCCGCAGGGCATCGATCACCACCTTCGGCTTCTGCGTCGTCGCGGCATTATCCAGGTACACGAGGGGTTTGCCGTGTATCTGCTGGTGCAGCGCCGGAAACTGCGCCCGGATGGCCGCAACGTCAAATGACGTCGCCGCGACAATCGCCTCAGGGGTGGCAGACATCAGGCCGGCAGGTGGAGCTTGGCGACCAGCGCGACTTCGAGTTGCTCGCGAATGGCCTGGTGTTTGATGCCATTGAGCACGTCGCTGGCAAAGGCATGAATCAAGATGTTGCGCGCGTCATTTTTGTGAATGCCGCGTGCCCTCAAATAAAACAACTGGTCATCGTCAAGCTGGCCGATGGTGGCGCCATGCGTGCACTTGACGTCATCGGCAAAAATTTCGAGTTGGGGTTTGGTGTTGATGGTGGCGTCTGGCGACAACAGCAACGCCTTGTTTGTCTGCTTGGCGTCGGTTTTCTGCGCATCTGGTCGCACGATGATCTTGCCGTTGAACACGCCTTTGGCCTTGCCGGTCAGGATGCCCTTGTAGACCTCGTGGCTCGGGCAGTGCGGCTGCGCGTGGTCGATCGTGGTGTGGGTGTCGACCAATGTCTCACCGTCGGCCACGTAGAGCCCGTTCAGGGTGCACTCGGCACCTTCCCCGGCCAGCGTGGCCGAGATGTCGTTGCGCGCGATGCGCCCGCCAAACGTGATCGCCTGCGAGGTGAAGGTACTCGCGCGATGGAGATGCACGAACGTGCTTGATATGTGAAACGCCGAGGCCGCCTCCTGCGGGACCTTGACGTGGTCCACGATCGCCCCGGGACCGAGCAGCACTTCCGTGAC
>JBKJTD010000388.1:0-4261 GCA_046590915.1 Vicinamibacterales bacterium | reverse complement strand
CAATCTCGGGTGGGACCGCGCGCCCACCCTCAAGTTGATGGGATTTGCGGCGTTGATCGTCTTCATCGCCACCGAACCGCGCTGGGCTCTGGTGATCATCGCCTACACCTACCTCGTGTCCGGCTTCATCGGGCTGGCGCTGACGTACCGGCGAGCTCGTCGTCCGTCGCTGCCCGAAGCCTGAGGTTCATGGTGGTGCCTCGGCCAGGCGTGCTGGTGGCGGCAATCGTCCCCTCACATGATTCGATGTTGCGCCTGGCGTTGGCCAGGCCAAGACCGGACCCTCCGGTCTTGGTGGAGAAATGCGGTTCAAAGGCGCGCGCCAGGGCCTCGGTCGTCATCCCGATACCCTGATCGATCACCTCAATGGTGACCTCCGGCGGTGTGTGCACTGCGCTGAGTGTGAGGACGCCGCCGTCGGGCATCGCCTGCAGCGCGTTCTCGACGAGATTGGTCAGCGCACGGGCGAGCAGTGTGCGGTCCGCTCGAGCCGGCGGCACGTCTGCAGACACCTCGATGTTGATGCGTGTGTGGGCGGCCAGTCCGGCCTGGTAGGGACGCACCACGTCGTGGAGCAGTTCGGTGATCGGAACCGCCGCAAAGGTCGGAGCAGGATGGGCTGCGAAGTTCGAAAACTCACTCGCAATCTGCCGAAGGAGTCGCACCTGTTTGAGCACCGTGCCGATGCACTGATCGAAGACGGCGCCCAGCGGCCGGTGTTGATCCTCGTGCACACGCTGCAGATGTTCCGCCGCCAGCTGAATGGGTGTGAGCGGATTCTTGATGTCATGCGCCACCTGCCGTGACATATCGGCCCAGGCCTTGAGCTCATGCGCCCGTCCCAACTCCGCGCGTTGTTCGCGCAGCGTGGCCGCCATAGTGTTGAAGTCGGTGACCAGACGCTGAAGTTCGTCTGCGGTATCTGCCACAATCCGGACGTCAAGCCGACCCGAAGCGATTTGTCGCGTGGCGCGTGTCAGTCGCGCGACCGGATCGGCGATACGTTGGGCGACCCACGCGCCCAGCCCCGCGGCCAGCAGCATGACGCACACGGCGCCAAACAACACGCCACGATTGAGGTCGGAAATTTCGCGCTCGATTTCCTGCTGCCGCGGCGCCAGCGGCACGGACAACATCGCATGACGGCCGAGGCCCGGGATCGGCGCAGCGGCCACGAGGTAGGTGAGTGGGCCTGCGCGCTGTTCCTCGACAAACGTCGGCACGCGGTCCAGCGCCACGGCGCGGTAGGCGCGCGCCGGCGTGCGTTCGGGCAGGACGCCCGAGTCAAACAGGTCGCGCTGACTGGTGGCTCGCAGGCGCGCGCCATCGTACACGTTCACATCCTGATTGATCACGCGACCAATCCACACGAGCACATCGTCGGTCAGCGGCACCTGCTGAAAGGCAATGGTGTCTTCGAGCACTCGCCGCGCGACCGTGACCGCATTGACCGCTTCGGTCTCGACGTCCGAACGCAGCTGATCGCCCATGTACGCGCTGAACGTCAGGGCGAGCGCCAGGACGGGCACGATCGCCGTGAGCACGAAAAACAGAAAGAGTTTGCGGTAAAAACTGGTGCGCACTTCCTGAACAACCGCACGCAGCGGCGCGTCGCGGCGGCGGGTCAGTGGGGCCGCCAGTGTCGTGCCTGCGACCAGCACGACAAATACCAGGGCCGCCAGCGCAGCGGTTTCCGACAGTCGGGTGAGGTGTTCAAACATCGTCGGCACCGGATACGCGAGCGCGTAGATGCCGGAGCGGTCATTGAGGAAGTACACGCGAGAGGTCCCGGTCTCGCTGGTGCGCGTGGTCCAATAGGGATCGCGCGATCGCTCGAGCCTGGCGAGCAGGTCGAGGTCAATCGGCCAGGCCGTCGCTCCCGACACAAACAAGGGAAGCCGGCTCCAGCCGTACACGACGACCTGGACACCTCTGGGCCCGACGCCCGAGCGCTGGTCGCCCGCGCGGAGCAGATCGTCGTAGGGGTTGCGCGCAGACAGATAGGGCAGCGAGCGATAGTCGAAAATGACGTGCAGAACGATGGCGCCCTGGACCACACCGTTGGCGTCACACACGCCGCGCTCGGCGTGGAGCATGCGCAATTCTTCCGCACCAAACGTGCCGACTTCGCCGTAGACCTCCCAACTGCACCGGATATCCACCGACGATTGGTCAATGCCCAGTTCAGGCACATTGAGCGCAAAGCGGCTCGTCAGTGAACCGTCGGCACCGTAAAGCTCAACGGCCGACGTGAGTCGCCCCCGCGAGAGTCCCGTCTGCGTCCAGACATGAAACGCGGCATCGGTCGTGACCCCGGTGGCGCCGGGCGGCCTCGTGACGAGTGCCGCGAGTCCGGTCTGCTTGTCGATTTCTTCGGTGGCCCGCGTCAGTTCCTCACGCAGATGTTCGGCATGTCCCACAGTGGCAGGCGCGTGCACTGTCTCAATCACCGACTCGGTCGCGCGCTGGGCCGAGACCGACACGATCGGATCGATGACGAGCGCGGGCAACACGGTGGCGCCAAACAACATCAGCAGTCGTGTGGATTGCGACGCGCGACGGTAGCGCCGACGCAGTGGCGAGGCGGCAATGCCGGCCAGCGCCGAGGCCAGCGCCGCACCCAGGGCAATCGGCGCGACGGTCGCAAGCGCGGGCAGCCAGACGCTGGCCAGGCCGAGCGCAGCCGCAGGCAACGTCGCGAGGGTCACCGCCAGCGTTGCCGGTGCGAGGTCATGCCAGTGGATGCGCCAGCGTTCCATCAGACGCGCGTGAATGGCCGTGACGCTCCACATCGCAGCCAGCGCCAGCGAGAGCCGAATCAGGTGGGAAATCAGCAGGGTCCTGTTGAGGGGAAAGAGCGGCGACGCCAGTCGATCGAGGCCGGCGCTGTCGAGTTGGCGCTCGATGGCCAGCCCCGTGGCGGCGAGTATCAGCATCGCCACCAGACCGCCCGCCAACAGTTCGGCCATCGCTCGCACGGGTGACAGGCGGAACGCGCGTCGCCCTGCCCCCCGCCACCAGAGCGAGACCGGCAGCGCCACCGCCACCCCCATCGCGGTGATGCCGAGAATCAGATAGTCGAGCGGGTCGGGTAACGCCGCCACTTTCGCCAGGCCGAGCAGCCCGATCCCACCCAGCACCAGCGCGAGCGCGAGTGCCGCCGACAACAGGAGGAACGGCTGTGCCTGCTGTCGCAGCCGCGCATGGAGCAGCCACCGCGCGGTGGCGGCCGCTGCCAGCAGGAGGAGGGGAAGACAGGCCAGCGCGATGACACGCCCGCGCCATTCGGCTCGTGCCGTTTCAATCGTCTCGGGCGCGTAGGACACGTCCACCAATGGACGGCCGTCGGGCGTGAAGACCGTCACACGTCCGTGGGTGTTGTCGCCCGCCGGCGTCAGTCCTGCCGGCGCGACCGAGACGGTGCCCAGCGAGGTCACGAGCGGATAGGTGACATCGGCACGCGGTCCGCGGCCTGCGGACGTCAACACACGTTCGGCGGTGACGACCCCCAGATGCCGACCGTCGAGCGACACGGGCGAGATGGCGACCAGCCGTAGTCCGAGTGCACCGGGAATGACGACGGTGATCGGGGCGGCGTTGGCGGCAAACAACTCGGATCGTCCGTCGAGATCCTCCGCCGGACCGTCGCTCCACGCCAGCAACCGGTGCCCCCCGGTACCGTCCGGCACGTATACGGTCGTTGCCTGCATCGGCGCATTCGGCAGGCGGGAGTCCTCCAGCCGCGCAAACAACTGGGGCAGCATGTCACGATCGGTGCTGGCGCGATTGATGAGCGCCGCCTCACGCGCAATGGCCTCGGAGGTGGCCCGCAGTCGCGCCGCGATGTCGTCGAGACGGTGCTGGAGTTCCGACTGGAGTCTGCCGCGCGTGGCGTCGGGATCGCTGCCAAATCGCGTGCGCTCCCAGACTGCGCCGCCCAAGGCAGTCAGGACTGCGGCCGCAAGGGCCGACACGACAAGCCGCGCGAAGGAAGAGTGCACCGGGTTCCCTACGATATACTCACCCGGATGCGCGGCAGTCTTGGCGGTCTTCCGTTGCGAGCGGCGCTCAGGCGTGGAGCCCTCATTACCGCAGCGAATTGGCCCGTCATTCTCCTGCAGTTTGTGATGGGGTCGGTGTATCGGTTGGCGGTCGGCGTGCCGATCGTCGGCGGCGCCTTCGTTGTGGCGGTCGTGGCCGGTGGGGACGTGCGGACGCTCCTTGGCGAGGATCTTCGCGCAGCTACCGGTCTGGTCGCGGC
>JBKJTD010000382.1:0-19883 GCA_046590915.1 Vicinamibacterales bacterium | reverse complement strand
GACCGCGGCCCGGATGACCTGCGGCACAGCCCAGGATCGACTGAGCGCTGCTGCCTTCCGGCCCTGACGCGATTCGCCGACTGAACTTGCACAGGGTCCGAACCGCGGTCCGGCGTGTGAACCCACAGTTTATTCGAAGTCCCACCTACGCCAAGCAGTCGCTACGCTCCTGGCTCCGGCGGGCAAGCCCAGACGTAGCCGTTGTGGCGAGCGGCGAAGCCAGCCGAAGCCAGGAGCGCAGCGACTGTTTGGCGTAGGCTGGCGGAGAGAGAGGGATTCGAACCCTCGGTAGAGTTTCCCCTACACACGCTTTCCAAGCGTGCTCCTTCAACCACTCGGACATCTCTCCGCACGAGTGAGGCTCTCCATTGTAGCGGACTTCGAAGCGCGGCGCGCCCGTTAGGTGGTCGCGGCGATCGGATAGACGAGCAGGATGGTGAAGCCCACCGGCTGCGTCAGGGTGCCGGGATCGTACACCTGCACGCAGTAGCTGCCCGCATCCACCGACAGCTCAAGCTGTGCGGTCGAACCGGCGGTTGTCTCAACGGAACGGCTCAGCACACAGCCGGTGCCGTCGCCCAGTGGGATCCCGACGCCCAACCCCGCGCGAAGGCTCGTCGATCCGGCAAAATTCTGCAGCGTGATGCTCACCGTCCCATTCCGCGTCGTCTTGAACGACCGCGACGTGGCACCGCCATTGGCGAGGTTGGTTGACCACGTCACGCTGTCGGTTGTGCGCGACGTGGGTGTGGTCGGCGGCGTGTCCTCGTCACAACCCACCGCGCCCAGTGACGACAGCAGAACCAGAACAAGGGCGAGTGACTTGGCGTGAATGACTGATCTCATGGTTCAGGGATAGGTGATGCGCATCGCGAAATTCGCGGCGCTCGAGAGGTTACCGACGTCGTACACCGCGGCGCAATAGGTGCCCGGATTGAGGGTGACTGAAAGCTGCGCGGCCAACCCCGGCGGCGTCGTCAATGACGATGTGCGGGGACAGCCGGTACCTTTCGGGATGCCGATACCGATGCCGACCGGTGTGGTCAGCGCTCCGCCACCCGGGTTCTGCACGGCGGCAAGGGTCAGACTGACGGGCCCACGTTGCGACACCACGATGGAAAAAAACAGAGACCCCTTGGTGGGCAGCGTGCCGGCAAAGGTCTGCGTGATGAACACCGGCGGCGTGATCTGGCTGTCGGCGATGTCAGGGGCGGTGGTGGCGTTACACGCCGGGGCGACCACCAGAGCCGCCAGCAGACTGAATTTGGCCAATGGAAGTCGCATCATTTGGGCCGGGTGATATTGAGGAGAAAGGTCGCCTCGCTTGTGAGGTTTCCCGGATCAAAGACCAACGCGCAGTGAACACCCCGGTTGGTGGTGCCGCTCACTTGTGGCTTGCCGCCTGATTTGACCGACAAAATGTTGGTGGCCACGCACTGCGTGCCGCGAGGGGTGCCGAGCCCAATCGTGATGAGCGCCTCGGTCGTGACACCCTTTTCTTTGGCATCCACCAGTGTCAGAAATGACTGCTGCCCATTGGATTCAACGGAAAACGAATAAAACAGCAACCCTTTCAGAGGCAGCGTTCCCCTGAACTCTTCCACGCTGATCGGGGCCGCCGGCCCCGGCCCTTGAGGCGTGGTCGGGCCAAGCTCCGAGCAGCCGGCGAGGGTCACCAAGGCCAGAAGGCCGACAATACGTACTCTCATTAACACGTCAGGCACCACCGAATATCCCATGTGATGCTGTCAACGCACCAAAGGGTTGTCAAGTTTGACGCCGGACAGGCCGACTTTGGCGAGGCCTTCCGGGCTGGAGTACGATGCCCGGGGCGGGGCCGCCGGCCGGAAGGCTTTTTGAAGCGATGAGTGAACCGTTTGATCTGCCGCACCTGATCACCGAAGCCATCGCGGACGTCCAGTCGACGGCCGATGACAAGGGCGTCCACGTGACCGGGCATGACCTGGCGGCCATGCCGCAGTGGGTGGAGGGCGACCCAACCGCCTTCCGCCGCATGCTGCTCAACACGCTCGACCTGGTGGTCGGGGCTGCGACCGACGGCACCGTGAATCTCCGCCTCAGCACGCACGACACCAGCCTTGATCGCTGGATCTGCGTGATCGGGTGGCGTGGGGTCGGCGATGCGGCCATCGAGGAGGTCAAGGCCGCCTTCATCGTCGCGCTCCGCCCCTCCGACTCCACCGGCCAGGTCGGTCCCTGCCGCATTCTCGTCGTTGACGACTCCGCGCAGCATCGGGCGATTGTCACCGCGTATCTCGCGCCCACAACACACGTCGTGGCCGAGGCCGAGAGTGGCGAAGACGCCATCGCACGTGCGTGCACGGGGGCCTTCGACGTCGTCCTGATGGACATCCAGATGCCTGGCATGAGCGGCCTCGACGCCATTCGGCGGATTCGGGAACAGGAAGTCGCCGACGGACTGCCTCGCGCCTGGATTGTCGCCCTTTCCGCGACAGGCTCGGGTGATGATGCCAGCGGGTCTGAATCTGCGGGCGCCGATGACTGTCTGCCGAAGCCGTTGGGCCGAGACGACCTCTTTCGCTCGCTGTCGGCCATGCCGGCGCGTGAGGAAACACCGACGGAAGAACCGGGCTCCGATGACTCACGCGTCGAAGAGGTGCACACCGGAGGGCCGCTGAGCCCATCGGAGCTGTTGGCGCTCACTCGCCATCAGCTCGGCACGATCCTCCAATCGGCTACTGGCACGCAGGTCGAGCGGCTTCGGCGACTGGGTCAGAATCTCAAGACCACGTCGGCCGAGGCGGGCCTGCCCGATATCACCCACTTGGCCGTGGTCCTCGAGGCGGCGGGCGCGACCGGGTCGCTCCCTGACGCACAGACCGCGGCCCGCACGCTGCAGGCGTGGATTCTCAGGGCGCAGACCTAAACGAGCACGGACTCGAGAAACGCCCAGACGTCCGTCTTTTCCTCAATCAGTTTGGTGGTGGGTTTTCCAGCGCCGTGTCCCGCCTTCACATCGATCCGCGTCAGGATCGGTGCCGCCCCGGCCTGCGCGGCCTGCAGTGCGGCAGTGAACTTGTGGCTGTGCGCTGGTGCCACGCGGTCGTCGTGATCGGCGGTGATGATCAGAGTGGCCGGGTACGCGGTGCCAGGGCGGATGTTGTGCAGCGGCGAGTAGCGGAGCAACACGTCACGGTCGGACGGATCGTCGGGATTGCCGTAATCGGACGTCCACGCCCAACCAATCGTGAACAGGTGGAACCGCAACATGTCGAGCACGCCGACCGCCGGCACAGCGGCTCCGAACAAGTCGGGCCGCTGCGTCATGCACGCGCCGACAAGCAAGCCACCATTGCTGCCTCCCCCAATCGCGAGGCGCGATACGGACGTGTACCGCTCCTCAATCAGGAATTGCGCCGCCGCGATGAAGTCGTCAAAGACATTCTGCTTGTTCCGCAGGCGGCCGGCGTCGTGCCAGGCCTGCCCGTATTCGCCGCCTCCGCGCAGGTTCGCCTGCACAAATACGCCGCCACGTTCGATCCATGCGATCAGAGCCGGCGAAAACGACGGCGTCAGAGAGATGTCGAACCCACCGTAGCCGTACAGGTAGGTGCGACGGGTACCGTCGCGCGTGAGTCCACGCTTGTGCACGATAAACGCCGGGATGCGCGTGCCGTCCTTCGACGGGTAAAACACCTGCGACGTCTCAAAGTCTGCAGGGTCAAACGCGACGCGTGGCTGACGCCAGACCGTGGTATTCCCGGTGGCAACGGTATGCCGCAGAATCGTCGTCGGATATGTGAACGACGCAAACGCGAGAAACACGTCCGGCTGCGATCGGCGCGCAGACCACGACACAATCGCGCCCAGTGCCGGAAGCCGGACGTCACCAAGCACGGCGCCGTTGAGCGCGTGGACACGGACGCATTCGTGCGCGTCCGTGCGCCAGATCGCGATCCAGTGATCGCCCACGCGCGACGCGGATGCAAGAACGTCGGTGCCCGGCGCCTCTGCAATTACTTCTGTCCACTCCTGGACGTCGGGTCTGTCCCGGTGGATCGCGACCAGCCTGCTGCGTGGGGCGTTTTTGTCCGTCAGCACGAACAACACGTCGCCATCATTGGCAATCACCACGTACGACGCGTCAAACATGTCGAGCCACGGACGGATGTGCCCCTGCCGATCGCTCAGGTCCTGCAGATAGACCCGGCTCTCGCGGTTGGTGCCCTGGCTTTGTGTGATGACCAGGTACCGCCCATCGTCGGTGACATCAGCGGCAAACAGCCAGTCGTCGTGGTCGGGCGTTTCAAAGACGACGCGGTCGGATGCAGCCGGGCCCGGCTGCTCCGAAGATAGCGTGTGGAACAGGACGCGATGATTGCGGTTTTCGGCGGTGAACAAATTGCCGTCGACCGGTGGCGCGTAGCCGCTGTAATAGAAGCCGCTGTTGTCATGGGCCCAGGCGGCCGACGAAAACTTCGACCAGAGCACTTCGTCGGGCAGATCCACGCCGGTGTCCACATCCCGGACGCGCCAGGTCATCCAGTCCGAGCCGCTCTGCGAGAGCGCGTAGGCGAGATACCGACCGTCTCGGGAGACACTCATGGCCGAGAGCGCGACGGTGCCATCGTCCGACCACGTATTGGGGTCGAGCAGCACCTCCGGTTCAGCCTCGAGGTTGCGGGTCTTGACGATGACCGCTTGATTCTGCAGACCGTCGTTGCGCGAATACATGAACCACTCGCCGTAGCGCGCAGGCGGTCCAAAACGTTCATGATTCCAGAGTTCGGTCAGGCGGGCTTTGATCTCCGCCCGTTGGGGAAGTTGTGCGAGAAACGCACTCGACCGCTCGTTCTGTGCCGCGACCCACGCCTGCGTGTCCGCGCTGTCTGGATCCTCCAACCACCGATACGGATCCTCCGGCGTGGACTCCTGGACCCCTGGACCCTTGGTCCCCTGGACCATCACGATCTTTTCAGAATGAGGCCCGCCAGAGGCGGAAGGGTCAGCGACAGCGACTGGTCGTGACCGTGCGCCGGAATGTCTTCCGTCTGGCGGCCGCCTTCATTGCCCACGTTGCTGCCGCCGTAGGCATGTGCGTCGCTGTTGATGAGCTCGGTGTAGTACCCCGGTTCGGGCACGCCTATGCGGTACCCGTGACGCACGATTGGCGTCCAGTTGAGCACAGCGACCACGAACTCGGCAGGATCGGTCGCTCGTCGTATCAGCGAAATGACGCTCCCCTCGTGGTCGTTGCAGTCGATCCACTCAAACCCCGCAGCGACAAAGTCCTGCTGATGCAGCGCGGGTTCGTGGCGATAGTGCCGGTTGATGTCCTCGACATACCGCTGCAGGCCGGCGTGCAGTGGCGCCTCCAGCAGGTGCCAGTCAAGGGCACGCTCGTGACTCCACTCGTTCCACTGGCCAAACTCGCCGCCCATGAAGATCAACTTCTTGCCGGGGTGGACAAACATGTAGGCGAACAGCGCCCGAAGCGTGGCCGCTTTCTGCCACTCGTCACCCGGCATCTTGTTGATGAGTGAGCCCTTGCCGTGCACCACCTCGTCGTGTGAGAGGGGTAGCACGAAGTTTTCGTTCCACGCATACAACATCGAAAATGTCAGGTGCTGATGTTCCCATCGCCGGAACAGCGGGTCTTTTCCGGCGTAGGTGAGGATGTCGTGCATCCATCCCATGTTCCACTTGTAGCTGAAACCCAGCCCGCCCACCCACGTCGGCCGGCTCACTGCGGGAAACGCGGTGGACTCCTCCGCGATGATGACCGTGCCGGGATGTTCCTGATGTGTGAGGGTGTTGAGCTCGCGGAGGAAGTCGATGGCTTCGAGATTTTCTCGGCCGCCAAACTGATTGGGCACCCACTGGCCCTGCCCCCGCGAGTAGTCCCGGTACAACATCGACGCCACCGCGTCGACGCGCAAACCGTCGATGTGGAAAGACTCCAGCCAGTAGAGCGCGTTGGTCAGCAGGAAGTTACGGACCTCATGACGTCCGTAATTGAAAATCAGTGTGCCCCAGTCCGGCTGTTCACCCTGACGCGGGTCGGCATGTTCGTACAGCGCGCTGCCGTCAAAACGCGCCAGACCATGAGCGTCCTTGGGAAAATGTCCGGGCACCCAGTCGAGCAGCACTCCAATGCCCGCAAGGTGACAGGCATCCACGAACGCGCGGAAATCATCCGGTGATCCAAACCGGCTCGACGGTGCGAAGTAGCCGGTCACCTGGTATCCCCATGATGGGTCGTAGGGATGCTCCATCACCGGCATCAGCTCAATGTGCGTAAAGCCCAGGCGCAGGACGTACGGGATCAGCTCGTCCCGCAGCTCACACCAGGTGAGCGGTCTGTCGCCACCCTCGGACTTACGACGCCACGAACCGGGATGCACCTCGTAGATCGACATCGGCGCGTCAAGCGCGATACCGCGTTGGGTCCGTGTGTCGATCCATTCGCGATCACGCCAGAGATGCTGTCCGAAATCCGATGTGAGCGAGGCGGTTTTGGGGGGATGCTCGGATCGCAACGCGAACGGATCAGCCTTGGTGAACGACGGCCCGCCCAGCGACGACTCCAACTCGAACTTGTAGGCCTGCCCCGTAGCGACACCGGCGATGAACGTCTCCCACAGTCCACTCGCCCCGAGGCTCTGCATGGGATGTGTGAGGCCGTCCCACCTATTAAAATCGCCCACCACCGAGACCCGTGCTGCCGTCGGTGCCCACACGGCAAACGAATACCCTGCGACCCCGTCGCGCTCAGCCGGTCGTGCGCCAAGTTTCTCCCACGCACGGAGCCAGGTGCCTTCACCCAGCAGGTAGGCTTCGTAGTCGGTGACGACGCGGGTCATGGGAGAAGTCTAATGCTTATAGCCGCCGGAACTGGTCGAGGACGCCAGGCCACATCAAGTCCACCAGCGACGCCGGGGTTCGGGTGGCGCTCGTGAATCCTGTCGCCGATTCGTATCGCGCCATCACGGCCAACGCGCCTTCAAGCGAGGTCTTCCTGGTCGCTTCAAACTCCACACAGCACACCTCGCGGGTGTCCACCGTGGCGACGTAGTGCACCACTTCGCAATCGGCGAAATGCCAGACCTCGAGGTCCTTCCACAACGTGCCGCTCCAGACCAGGCCCTGCGCCTCCACAAACGCGTCGACCACGGCGTCCTGGTCAGTCGGCCGGAGCGCCAGATTGATCTCATCGCGCACTTCGGCATCACCAGCGACGGTCTTGAGCGTC
This sequence comes from Vicinamibacterales bacterium, assembly GCA_046590915.1. Classification (GTDB taxonomy): domain Bacteria; phylum Acidobacteriota; class Vicinamibacteria; order Vicinamibacterales; family SCN-69-37; genus SYFT01. The sequence goes on along the minus strand of JBKJTD010000382.1, from coordinate 12,649 downwards.
AACTCGTGCAGCTCGCGATCGTGCCGATGGCGGAGGATAAAGCCGCGCTCCTGTCCCGCGAGCGTGATGAAATACCGATCCCGCACGCGCAGCACGTCTCGTCGCGTCGGTCCCATCGCCTCCAGCGTCTCCCTGAAGCCGGCACGATCAAACGTCGGCTCAACGATGAACTTGTGTTCGATTTCCTTGAATCGCAGCGTCCCCATCGTCACATCCATCGTTTGAACCGCCCGTACCGACCAACCCGTTGCGAGAGCGCACGCGGCCACGCGGCCACCGTGTCCCTGGTCACCCGCGTGTTGTCGGGGTCGGAACGCAGTGAGTCAAAGATGGCCCGCGCAGGAGCCACGCCCCCCGGGTCACGTGTGGCGACCATCGCTTCGGCCAGCCGATCGTGAGCGGCATCCTCGAAATTGTAGCTGCCGTACGCCACCCAGCCATCGTCGACAAACACAATCTTTGAGTGCTCGCCGTGGCGGTTTTCGTGAATATGTACACCGGCGTCAAGCAACGTTCCGTAGTCGACCGCCGCAGCGATCCACGCCAGGTCGGTGGCCGGCAGCGCGTCGCGATGGGAATGGTACGCGTGCACGTGCACACCCCGCCGTGCCGCGCGGATGACGGCGTCACGAAGCGCGGGCGTGGGCTTGAAGTAGAAGCTCGTCAGCAGCAAAGACTGCTGCGCGGAATCCACCATCGCGATCATGTGTGTCGTGACACTGTTGGGTCCCGGCCACCTCAACGGACCCAAAGCCCCCTGGTGCAGATTCGGGTTGCAGAACCAGTAGTCGAGCACAATCGCCGGCCCGGCACGGTGATCGTGTTCCGCCCGTTGCCTGAGCAAGTCCAGGTCGTCGTCGGGCACCACGCCGCCGATGTCGCGGCAACTGTCGAGCAACGCAGGCACCACGTGACCACGCAGCGCGACGGCACATTCGTTCCAGCCCTCAAAGGAGGATTTGGTGACATTGCCGCTGCACAGCAGCGCCTCGCCCGACTCCGACACCTGAATTTTCACGTGATGTCCGCCCGCGAGACGGCGCTGAAGCCAGCGCGGGGGCTGATAGAACATTACGCGGCCACCTGCGTCTCGCAGCGCCTGCAGTGAAGTGCCGAGGTCGCGGCGCTGCCGGGCGGTCATCAGCACTCCACCCAGCCGTTGCCCAAAGGTATCGAGGATGAGTTGCACGCGAACGCCTCGGTGCTGCGCAGCCACCAGGGCATCGAGCATCTCGCGGCCGTATGCGTCGTATTCGATGTAGAACAACGACAGGTACAAAAAACGTCCGGCGTCACGCACCATTTGCAGACGACGGTCCCACTCAGCCCGGCGTTGCCACAGGACCTCAAACGAAGCGGCGGAGGTATTAGAGCCGGTATCCACCGGCGACATCGATGTTGACGCCGGTGACATACGCCGCGTCGAGCAGATAGTCGACGGCCTGACTGATGTCCTCCATCGTTCCCGGGCGGGCCAAGGGCACTTCGAGGCCGATCTCATCTGGCGGCGGCAGATCGACGGAATTGTCGAGCTGACCTGGCGACACCATGTTCACCCGAATTGTTCGATCCGCGTACCCCGCCGCCAGCGCGCGTGTGAGCACGAGCAGTCCGGTCTTGCTCACGTAGTAGTCAGCGCCCCGCCGGTTGGCGCGAATGCCCTCGAGACCCGCCATGCCGATGCTGATGATTTGGCTGCCATCGGGCATCACGCGCAACGCGTGGTAACAGCAATAGTAGGCACCAGACAGATTGGCGGCAATCGTGGCGTCCCACACTGACGGATCGAGGCGGGTCACATCCTGCGGATTGTAGTTGCCGACGTTGTTGATGAGCAGGTCGACGTGGCCTTCCGTCGCAGAGACATCCTCAAACACTCGCTGCACGTCCGCCTGCACACTGATGTCGGCCTGCACCGACCTGGCCGCGCACCCCTGCGCCTGCAGGTGCGCCACCAGCGAAACCGCGTCTCGGGTGGACGACCGATACACGATCACCACGCGGTAACCCCGGCGCGCCAGCACTTCGCACAGGTGTCGACCCAGACGCCGCGCGCCGCCGGTCACCACAGCCACTGGTCCGCCACCCATCGTCATCACGATCGGGACCGCGCCACCCGGACGAACGAATCAGCCGCTTCAGGCACCGCCGCCGGCTTCCGGATTTCCACACGTACGGCGGTGATTCTGACGTCGTGCGACAGCAACATCGCCGCGACCTCCTCAACCATCGCTTCGAGCAGCTGAAACCTGCGATCCTGCAGCAGCGTCGTCACCATCGTCGCGACCGCGGTGTAGTCAATGGCGTGGTTGATCGCGTCAGAGATGGCGACCTGAGAAAAATCAGAGTCCAGTTCCACGTCCAGACACACCAACTGCGTCTGCTCCCGCTCATGCGGATGGATGCCGACAATGCATTCGACGCGGAGGTTGTGGAGTCCGGTGGTGCCGATCATGTGGTGGCCAATCAACGTGTGGAGGATAACAGGTCGCGCCGCAGGAATTGCTGATGCGCGTTCGGATCATCTTTTCACGATATCGCAGGACCAAACATGGTGGCGCGCGCTTGGGTGGCGATTGCCACCACCGCCGGGTGTTTGATACGGCGCTCCGCAGAAATCGCGTAATAGCGCTGTCGGATTTCCTCGACGCGCGCGATGGCTTTCACCTTGTGCTGCCGCTGGAGTTCGCGCGACAGCACCGTCGGCGCCGCAAAGACCCCGGCGCCGTGTTCGCCAAACGCCTTCATCAGTGCGCTGTCATCGAACTCTCCAATGATCGCGGGGGAAATCGACTCCCGCTGGCACCACTCGTCGAGCTGACGCCTCAACACCGTGCCTTCACCAGGCCACAAGGCGGGGACGCCATTGAACGACCGGGGGAAGCCCCGGCGAAGTTTGAGCGCCAGGACGGGCGACGCGAAAAAGGTCACATCCGACTCCCCCAGCAAATGGCTGTAGGCCTGCACGCGCACTGTCGGAGGCACGGGCGTGTCCGCCAGGACCAGGTCGACTTCGTGCACTGCCAGGTTCGCGAGCAGGCGCTCGACCCGATCCTCCCGACAGATCATGCGGACGGGCTCGGGCAGCAACAACGCGGGTGACAGCAATCGGTACGCGATGAGCTTGCTGAGCACGTCGGTGACTCCCACCACAAACCGCGTCGGACGACCGCCGGAGCCGACACGCACATTCGCCATGAGTTCACGGCCCAGAGAAAAAATGTCGTCGGCATACCGGAACACGACCTGCCCTGCGTCGGTGGGCACCAGCCGCCGACCGACCTTGGTAAACAGCCGCTGGCCCAGGCTGGTCTCCAGCGCCCGCACCTGACTGCTCACCGTGGGCTGCGACAGGCGCAGCACGCCCGCCGCTTTGACGACACTGCCTTCACGCACCACGGTCCAGAAGTAGAGAAGGTGGTGATAGTTCAACCAATCCATTGATAAAATCTATGCTATTCAAAGAACATTCGTCATTGTCTATCGACGAGGGGCCCTCTAATCTCGAAGACGTTGTGCCTGAAGCCGTCTTGTTTCCGTTTGCCGAGTATTGGACGTGGTACGCCGCATTTGTTGCCGGCGTCCTGATGGTCCTCGCTGTTGACCTCGGTATCTTCCATCGTCAGGCCCATGTGGTCTCGTTCCGCGAGTCGGTGGCCTGGTCCATCGTCTGGGTTTCACTGGCCCTGATCTTCAATTGGGGTCTGTATCAGTACGCGCTGACGCAGTTCCCGCCCGATGTCGCCGACCGCATCGGGCTGGAGTTTTTGACCGGCTATCTCGTCGAGAAGTCACTCGCGGTGGACAACGTCTTCGTCTTTGTCCTTGTGTTCAGTTATTTCGCCATCCCTCTGCAGTATCAGCACCGGGTGCTGTTCTACGGCATCATCGGGGCGCTGGTCTTCCGCGCCATCTTCATCGCCATGGGCTCGGTGCTCATGCAGTATCACGCGCTGGTCGTGATTTTCGGAGTCATCCTCATTGCGTCGGGCATCAAGATGATGGTCAGGCCGACCACACAGGTGGACCCGGCACGCAACCCGCTCATCAGGCTGTTCCGGCGCTGGATGCCGGTGACCGACAGTCTGCACGGTCAGTCGTTCTTTGTCCGAATCGGCGGCGTGAGGCACGCCACACCGCTCCTGATTGCGTTGCTGTTCCTCGAACTCTCCGACATCATTTTTGCGGTCGACTCGGTGCCCGCAATCTTTGCGCTGACCAGCGAACCGTTCCTTGTCTTCACCTCAAACGTGTGCGCCATCCTCGGTCTGCGCGCGATGTACTTCATGCTGGCCGGCGCGGTGGCACGGTTCCACCTGCTGCACTACGGTCTGGCGCTGATTCTGATTTTTGTCGGACTGAAAATGGTCTGGTTGAATGACGCGTTCGGCGGAAAGTTCCCCATCGAATGGTCGCTGGCCATCATCGCGTCCCTGCTCGCGCTCTCGATCGTGGCCTCGTTAATGAAACCACACACCACCACTGGAGGCCCCTTGTGAACTGTCCGACTTGTGTCAACACCACACTGACCGTCACCGAACGGCAAGGCGTCGAAATTGATTTTTGTCCCAAGTGCCGTGGTGTCTGGCTCGACCGGGGCGAACTCGACAAGATCCTCGACCGTGCCGCCACCTACCATCAGCCGCCTGCACCGGCGGCCGCGCCTCCGGCCGGGTTCGATCCACGTGCTTCATCCGACCGAGATCATGATCGCCGCAACCGCGACGATGACGATGACTACCGATATGGGAAGCGGAAGAAATCGTTCTGGCACGAGATCTTTGACTAGTACCGATCGGCGCGGAAGGGCTCCGGGTCGAAGCGCGGGGTGTCGCCGGCCATCAGTTGCGCCAGCAGCAGGCCCGTGCCGGTGGAGGTCTTGAGGCCGGTCATCTGGTGGCCGGTGGCCAGCCATACGTCACCCCGGCCGCGTGCGCGGCCGATGGCCGGCATCCCGTCGGGCGTACAGGGACGAAGCCCGCGCCAGATCTCGCGCGCGACCGGAGCCTCGCCGATGTTGAGCATCGCTTTGGCGCCACGCACGATCACGTCCACCCGGCGTGTATTGATTGAAAAATCGTTGCGCACGAGTTCCAGCGTGCCGGCGATGCGGAGTGAATCGCGGTGCGGATTGACAGCCACCTTGCGCTCGACGAGATAGATCGACCGCTTCGGATGCGGATTGGCGGGCGGCAACACCAGCGAGTACCCTTTCGCACCGATGACCGGAAGGCGGAACCCCAACATCTTCCCCATCGCTTCGGACCACGGTCCGGTGGCCACCACCAGCTGCTCCGCCGTCATCACGCCGCGCGTGGTCTTCAAGCGGCGCGGACCGCTGTCGCGTGAGATGTCAAACACCTCGGTGCCTTCAAGAAACGTCACGCCGAGTGATTCCGCCTCGGCCTGCAACGCACGAACCGCTTGGTAGGGCTCACAATGCGCGTCATCTGGATAAAACCACGCGCCAACCGTCTTGCCGATAATCGCCGGCTCCTTCTCCCGCACATCGTCTGCCGACCACTTCTGGGCCGGGATGCCTGACTTGGCCAGCATCTCGATCATGCCCTTGGACGCCTCCATCGACTCGGGCTTCTCATACACCGCCAGCAGGCCGTGACGCTCAAATCCGAAATCCACGGGGGAGCGTTTGGCCACGTCGGCCCACATGTCTGTGCTGACGCGACAGAGTTCGAGCAGTGCCGCCGCCCCGCGCTCAAATTTGGCCTTTCGGGAGGCGAGCAGAAACTCCAGCAACCACCGAAGAAACGCCGGATCCAGGCGCGGCTGTATGTACAGCGGACTTTCGGGATCGAGCATCCACTTGAAGGACTTGAGCAACATCGCCGGGTTGGCAAGCGGAAAGGCCTGCGACGGCGTCAGCCATCCGGCGTTACCGTAGGAACATCCCTGACCCACCCGGTCCCGCTCGACAACCGTCACCGAGGCTCCCCGCCGAGCCAGCTCCACGGCGCTGGCCACTCCGACTATCCCCCCGCCGATGATGACGACGTCCTTCATGGGCAAGATCCTAACTGATCGGAAGATAATTGCCCTGTGCTGAGATTGTTGTTGCCCGAGTGGCAGGGCTGTGGAGTGAGTTCGGAAGTGGCGGACGGCGCGCGACGGCTCGCCCGCGAGTGGTGGGGCGGACAGGAGCTCACAATTGTGGAGGCACCGCAGGACGAGGCGCTCGCAACCGGCGAACGTGTCCTCGGGCTCGCGTCCATTGCCCCACGGGCCGGCGAAGCGCTTGATCGTCTGCACAACTCCCGCCCCGAGCGACTGCAGATGATTGGCGGAACTTGTGGCGTTGAAATCGCGCCGATTGAATACCTCAACGAACGATACGCCGGCGACCTTGCGGTGATCTGGATCGACGGTCACGCTGACCTCAACACGCCGCAATCGTCACCGAGCGGTCATTTTCACGGCATGGTGCTCCGCACCTTGCTTGGCGACGGTCCTGCTGCCCTGTCCACACACGTGCGCCACCCTGTCTCGGCCGATCAGGTATTTCTGGTGGGCCCCCGCGACATGGACCCTGCCGAACTCGATTACATCCACACCCATCCGGTCACCTGGATGCGCGACGAGGCTTTCGCCTCACCCCACCGGCTCACCGAGGCGATTACCGCGAAAGGCTTCACGCACGTCTACATTCACTTTGATGTCGATGTGGTCAGCCCGGCGAATTTCAGCAACGCGTTGATGCGCGCTGAGGGAGGACCACTCCTGCCGGAGGTCGCGGATCTGTTGTCGCACCTGCATCGACACACCGACGTGGTGGGATTCAGCGTGCTGGAATATTGCGATCGAATCGCGGCCGATCGCGAGCGTCTGTTGACGGTGCTTCGCGCTATCGAAACTGGAAGCTGCTGCTGAGGCCGAAGCTAAAGCTCACGCGAAGGGGGTCACTGCGGGAGCCGGTGCTCGATGACGGCATACAGGTAGGTCCCGGCCATCGCCGCCAGCAAGGGCACCACGTAGATGGTGTGCCCGGCGCCGATGAGTGTGAAGAGTGGTCCCGGGCATGCGCCAAGCAGCGCCCAGCCGAGGCCAAACACCGTCCCCCCCATCCAGTACCGGGATCCTGTCGGGGTCACCGCTTTGGGCGGCAACACCGCGGGTGCCCCGTTGAGGGCCACCACGCCGCTCCGGCGAATCATCCACTGCGTCGCCGCAGCCACGGCCACAGCCACGCCAATGACGCCGAACATGTGAAACGACTGAAACCGGAACATCTCCTGCATCCGGTACCACGTGAGTACCTCGGCCTTCACAAACACGATTCCCAGGCCCATGCCGGTGAGAAAGTAGCCAAGCCACGCCATCACAGCACCCACGGCATGAAGAGATGCGTCATGAGCAGGCCTCCGGCAAAAAAACCGAGGACCGCGAGCAGCGATGGCCACTGACCCGATGACAGGCCCGAGATCGCGTGGCCGGATGTACAACCGCCGGCCCAGCGCGCGCCGAAGCCCACCAAGAGGCCACCGACAACGAGCGTGAGCCAGCCGGCCCTGGTCTGTAATGCCTCCCAACTGATCAATTGCGGAGGCGCAACGCCACTCAGATCGGTCAAACCCAGACGTGTCAAATCGGAAACGGTGGCGCTCGAGATCGCCACCACGGACGATCCGTCAGTCATTACATGGCTCGCGACCCAGCCCCCTGCAGCCAGGCCCAGCGCGAACACCAGGTTCCAGCCGCCCTGCGTTTTCCAGTCGTAGCGGAACAATGGGAGTCGAGAGCCACCAAGGGCGCACAGGTGACGCAGGTTGGACGAAATGCCAAACGCCTTGCCACCAATCAACAACAGGAGAGGAACGACGAGGCCGATGAGCGCGCCCGCCAGATACCAGGGCCAGGGCGCCATCAGTTCGAGAACGCCGGGATGCCCGTCTGGGCGCGGCCCAGAATCAACGCGTGGATGTCGTGTGTCCCTTCGTAGGTGTTCACCACTTCGAGGTTGACCATGTGACGAATCACGCCGAACTCGTCGGTGATGCCGTTGCCGCCCATCATGTCGCGCGCCATCCGGGCAATGTCGAGCGCCTTGCCGCACGAGTTGCGCTTGAGCAGCGACGTAATTTCCACAGACGCCGTCCCCTCCTCCTTCATGCGCCCCAGACGAAGGCAGCCCTGCAGGCCCAACGCGATTTCGGTCTGCATGTCGGCGAGTTTTTTCTGAATCAGCTGATTGGCCGCAAGCGGTCGGCCAAACTGCTTGCGTTCGAGCACGTACGATCGGGACCTCAGCCAGCAATCCTCGGCCGCGCCCAACGCTCCCCAGGCGATGCCGTACCGCGCGCTGTTCAGACAGGTGAATGGGCCCTTGAGCCCGCGCACATCGGGGAACGCGTTTTCGTCCGGACAAAACACGTTGTCCATGACGATTTCACCCGTGATGCTTGTGCGCAGACCGACTTTGCCGTGAATGGCCGGCGCGCTCAGCCCCTTCATGTCCTTCTCGAGCACAAAACCACGAATCTCGTCCGCATCGTCCTTCGCCCACACGATGAACACGTCGGCGATTGGACTGTTGGTGATCCACGTTTTGGCGCCCGTGATCTGGAAGCCGCCATCGACCTTCCTCGCCCGGGTCACCATACCGCCTGGGTCTGACCCGTAGCCGGGTTCGGTCAGTCCGAAACAACCAATCCATTCACCCGTGGCCAGTTTCGGCAGAAACTTCTTCTTCTGCGCCTCGGTGCCGAATTCGTTGATCGGCACCATGACGAGTGATCCCTGCACGCTCATCATCGAGCGGAAGCCGGAGTCGACGCGCTCCACTTCGCGTGCCACCAGCCCGTAGGCGACATACCCAAGCCCGGCCCCTCCATACTCCTCCGGGATCACAATCCCGAGCATGTCCAACGCGCCAAATTCATCAAAGATGGACCGGTCCACTCTTTCGTGGCGGAACATGTCGAGTACGCGCGGAGCCAGTTTGTCGGTGCAGTAGGCCCGCGCGGTCTCGCGAATCATGCGCTCATCGGCGGTGATCTGGTGGTCAAGGAGAAACGGGTCGTTCCAGTTGAAGCGGGCAGTGGACGAGGAGGTGACCATACGTTCTGTCGATCATGCCACGAACACGGGGGTTCGTCCGCACCTGCCACAAAAGCATGTTCGGTTTTGCACTGGATGCGGCACTCAGTCCCGATATGCTCGACGGCGACGGGTCACAAAAAGGGTGTCGGGTGCCTTTAAAAGGCACCCGACATCATTTTGCAGGAGAGCACAATGACACTGAGGGACAATCTCGAAATCGGGTTGAAGAAGGATGCGCCGTTTCGCAAGGACAACCTGCCGGAGGAACAGGTCCGTGGTCCGGAGATTCCGGCCGGGCCTGGACGTTCGCCGATCATCCCTGCGGCCGCGATAGACGCGGAGGTATCCGCTGACGACAAAGCCGAGGACGGTCCACCGAAGGTACAGCAGCAGGACTAGCCGGCCATGATGACGTCGCACAGCGCGGCGACATCGGGGGGTTTGACCATGTGATGGTTGAACCCTGATTCGCGTGAGTGCTGCCGGTCGCATGCCTGGCCCCATCCGGTCAACGCCACCAGCAGCGGCGTGTGGTCGTTGGGGCCGGCCTGCCTGCGGATCCGGCGCGCGACCTCATACCCATCCGTGCCGGGCATGCCGATATCGAGCAACACGACGTGCGGCTCAAACGTCATAAACGCGTCAAGTGCCTGTTCGGCGTTGTACGCCACCTCAACGGTCGCGCCAATCGACTCCAGCAGTTGCCCAAGCGTGTTTGCCGCGTCGGCATTGTCATCGACGATGAGCACGCGCCGATCGGAGATCGGACGCAGCGTCACAGGGCGGTCCTGGCGCACGAGGGCTTTGGTTGCGAGGGGAAGAGTCACGACAAATTCACTGCCCTGATCGGGCCCCTTGCTGCGCGCTTCCACGTGTCCGTGGTGCTGAGCGACCAGGCTGTGGACCAGCGTGAGCCCGACGCCCAGTCCGCCCTGTGATCGGCGATTGGACCGGTCCACCTGCATAAACATGTCGAACACGGACTGCAGCTGCTCCTGCGGGATCCCGATGCCATCGTCTCGCACCGACACGGTTGCCGTACGGTAGGTGGATTGTACGGTGAGCCAGACGTGACCGTCGTCATTGGAATATCTCGCGGCGTTGCCGAGCAGGTTCACAAACACCTGGGTCAGTCGCAGCATGTCGCCTTCGACCGGGACTGACGCATCGGGCATGTGGACGTGCAGTGTGACCCCCGCGGCCTCAATTGCCGGGCTGGCGGCATCGATCGCCGATTGAATGGCCTCGACGAGATTCATCGGCACGCGCTGCACGTCAATCAGACCACGCGTGATTCGCGACAATTCCAGCAGGTCATCCACCAGGCGCTTGAGGTTCATGACTTGACGGTTCATCACGGCCGTGACTTGGTCCACCAAGGCGTCGTTCCGGTTTGGAGATTTGAGCAGCTGCAAGCCAGTGACGAGGGGAGCAAGCGGATTGCGCAATTCGTGACCCAGCGTCGCGAGAAATTCGTCCTTGCGTCGATCGGCTTCGCGCAGCAGCTCGGCGGTCTTGGCGTGGTCGGCGAGATGGCTCCGAATCTGATACTGACGTTCGCGGGCGCGAATACCCGATTGCAGGGCGCTCAAGAGGGTGGCCAGGCGGAGCGGCCGCTCAAGCAGGGTCACGTTGCCCAACCAGCGAAGCGCCTCGCCCACTTCGCTGGAGTCGGCCCCCGGTCGGGCCACGATGAGTACAGGCATGTCCGACCACGGCGGTTGCTGCGCAAGGAGCGCGGAGAACGCCTGGGTGCGGGTCGACGTCAGCGCCTCCTCGGCCAACAGCGCGACTGCACCGCCACGATGAATCTCGGCTACGAGTGCTTCAAACGTCAGGCATGTCTCGGCTGCCACGCCGGCTTGAGCCAGCATCTCCTGTGTCAGCGCCGCATCCTTGCGCGTCGCCGCAAGCACGAGCACCCGCGCATCAAGATCAGCCGTCACTGGGCGTCACCTGATAGGGCGTCCCAGTGAGAATGCCCCTGAACTGCGTGAGCACGTCACCGACACTGATGCGCCCGTTCGCCATTCTGAGTTCGCGCAAGGTTCGTTCGTGATACCCGGCGCGTTGTTTCATCACCGAAATCGCCTGTCGAACTTCCCCCTGGCACTCGAAATATCGAATGAGAATGACCGCGTCAGCCAAGTAGGTGGTGTCCACCGGCGTCTGCATCTCGCCGCCCAGAAATCCCTGATGGGTGCCGATTAAAATCGTTGCGACATGTCGTTGGCCCAAAAATGCCAACAATTCGTGCAACTGAATGGTCAGAAAGCTGTCCTCAGGCATCGCGTTGAGGTAGCCGTTCAGACTGTCGATCACGACGATGTCGACGCCGTCGACTTCGACCGCCGTGCGAATAGCGTGCACCAGTTCTCCTGGCGTCAGTTCGGCAGGGTCGATCTGCGTCAGGCTCACCATGCCGCGGTCCACATAATCCCGCAAATTGATCTGGACAGAGTGGCAGCGCGCCATCAATGTTTCGGGACGCTCATCAAACAGGTACATCGCCCCTTTGCGGCCGGCCCTGGCCGCGGCGGCCACAAACTGCGCAGCGAGCGTGGATTTTCCAGTGCCTGAGGCCCCAGCGATCAACGTGCTTGTGCCTTCTTCGAGGCCGCCGCCCAGGAGTGAGTCGAGCTCCGGCAATTCACTCGGCCGTTTGCCGGTACGTCCTGGCTGCCTGTGTTCGGAGGCGACCATGCGCGGAAAGACTTCCAGCCCCCCCGTGTGGATCCGGTAGTCGTGATACCCGCCGCGGAAATTGACGCCGCGATACTTGACGACACGCAAGCGGCGGCGACCGGATCCGTACTGTGCGTTCAGCTGCTCGAGCATCACCACACCGTGGGCGATGCTCTGAACCTGAAGATCACGATCCGTCGCCGTGAGGTCGTCAAGCAGAATGACCGTGCAGTCTCGAGTGGCGAAAAATTGTTTCAGTGCCAGAATCTGGCGCCGATAACGCAGCGGACTGCCCGCCAGCAGGCGCAACTCCGACAAGGAGTCGAACACGACACGTTTGGGGCGAAGCCGATCCACTTCTTCGAGGATGGGCTTCATTGTTGAGACCAGCTCCACCTCCGACGGGTGGAACATTGTGTTGAGTTCGTCTCCGTCGAGGTCCGACGGCGTCGACGTCAATTCGCGAATCGCGATGCCGTCCAGGCTCCAGCCGTGCGACTCGGAGACGGCGCGGAGCTCTTCTTCGGTCTCCGACAGTGTGACGTACAGGACCGATTCGCCCGCCTGGGCACCGGTAATCAGGAACTGCAGAGCCAAGGTGGTTTTGCCCGAACCGGGCACCCCCTCGACCAGAAACAAGCGACGCCGGGCGAATCCGCCAGTCAAAATCTGGTCAAGCCCGGCGATCCCGCTTGACGCCAATGGCGCTGACGTAGACGACATCAGCCCTCCTCAGAAAATTGAAATGCGAAGCGAGAGGCGACCGGCGCGGTACACCGCGCCGGGCGGTTGTGAGGCCGTTAGCGGAAGCGGTAGCCCAGCAGAACCGTGAATGTGCGGTTCTTGAGGCTTGAATCAGTGTCCGAGTTGTCGATGTTGGTCAGTCCGAGGGTGTATCGCGCGTCCAGCG
>JBKJTD010000237.1:0-16578 GCA_046590915.1 Vicinamibacterales bacterium | reverse complement strand
CCTCGGCACCGTGCCGGAGTTTGTGCGGTCGTCGATTGCGCGGCTCGGTGTGGGCGGCTACAAGGTCCTGCGATGGGAACGTATCTGGCACGAGCCTGGACAGCCGTTTGTGCTGCCGTCTCACTACCCGCGACGATCGGTGGCCACGACGGGCACACACGACACCGAGCCCATCGCCGCGTGGTGGGACGCCGCCGACATGGAGGAGCGGGTCGCCATTGTGGAGTTGCTGCAACGAGTGGGGCAGGGCCACTGGGATCCGACTGGCGCGTGGAGCGACGCACTGCGCGATGCGTTGCTGCGCACGTTGATGATGGCCGCGTCGGATCACGTGTTTCTCCCCATGCAGGACGTGTTCGGATGGCGCGATCGCATCAACACGCCCGCCACGGTCGGCGATCACAACTGGACGTGGCGTCTGCCCTGGCCCGTGGACGAATGGCCGGCCAACGATCTCGCACGCGAACGTGCAGGCTTCCTCCGCGCCCACGGATTCCGATAGCGAGAGGGCGGTCCTCGGTCGCTCCTGCGAGCCAGAGGCCCGTGTGCTGTTCGACAGCTGATCATCTACACTTTGGCGATGACGTTTGGGCGCTCGCTGCTGTCGCTGTGGCCGTTGGATCCGGACGCGACGTATCTCAACCACGGCACCGTCGGCGTGACGCCGCGCGCGGTGCTCGAAGCCCAGCGGCGCTGGCGCGACCGCATCGAGCGGCACCCGGCGCGATTCATGCTGCGCGAGTTGTGGAGTTTTACCGGGTCCACCGCCGATGGGCCGCCGCTCATCCGCCAGGCCGCAGCCGAGGTCGCGGCATTCGTAGGCGCGCGCACCGACGATCTGGTGTTTATCGACAACACCTCGACCGGGGTCAATGCCGTCATGCGCTCGTTGCCGCTCTCTGCCGGCGATGAAATCCTCATCACTGACCACGCGTACGGCGGGATCGTCACCGCTGTGAACTATTGTGCCGCGCGCGCCGGTGCCACCGTCCGCACCGTGGAGATGCCGTATCCGGCGTTCAGTGCCGGTGAGTGTGTAGACCGCATCGCGTCCGCTCTGACGGATCGCACCCGCCTGGTCATCGTGGACCACATTGCTGCTGAGAGCGCGGTTGTGTTTCCGGTCGGGCACATCGTGCAGGCGTGTCATGAGCGCCGTGTGCCTGTGTTGATTGACGGCGCGCATGTGCCTGGACAGTTGCCGCTGAATGTGTCGGCAATCGGTGCAGATGTTTATGTCGCCAACTTGCACAAATGGGCGATGGCCCCCCGAAGCAGCGCGTTCATGGTCGTGGCGCCGGAGCACCAGGCAATGATCCATCCGCCCGTGATTTCGTGGGGACTGGGCACGGGGTTCCTGCGGGAATTTGACTGGGTCGGGACCCGCGACCCCACACCGTGGCTGTGTGCGCCTGATGGAATCCGCTTCATGCAGGAGCTCGGACTGGACACGCTTCGCACCCACAACCACGACCTCGCCTGGCGGGCCGCGCAGACGCTGACCTCCAGATGGAATACGCCGCTCGAGATCGAAGAATCAGCCGTGGGTTCGATGGTGAGTGTGATGGCACCCGAACGCTGCGGATCGACAAAACCCGAAGCCGGCGCTCTCAGAGACAGGCTGCTCCATCAGCACAACATCGAAGTGCAGGTACACGCACGAGCCGGCCGAGTCTGGGTGCGCATCTCAGCGCAGGCGTACAACGATGATGGGGACATCGACCGCCTTGCGGCAGTTGTGTAGGTCCATGGTTCGACAGGGTCCACGGTCCAGGGTTCCCGCTATCGGAACGTCTCCTACTCTCGACCGAGAGCTCCTTGAACCATGGACCGTGGACCCTGTCGGACCCTGGACCACAAGTAAAATTAGTACACGCCTTCTGTGACCGATGTGCCCAACTTGGCGAACGGCCGCACATTTCGCACGCCATCCCAGGGATAGGCGTCGCACGGGGGCTCGCGTTCGGCTTCATCGCGCTCGAGGAAGCGCGGCACAAAAAATTCCTTCGTCAGCGTTGTCAGCCGGACACGCCCGGTTTTGCCGTACGGCACGAGTTTCATCGGGTCTTCGGGATCCACGACCTCGAGGACGGCACGCGGAATTGGCGGGTAATAAATGATCGCGTAATTGTCCTTGATGTCGAACGGCTTGCCGACCGCAAGGCCCATGAGCGTGTTGCCGTAGGTCGGCGCGAAGAACACGCCATCGAGCACTTCCTCACGCACCCAGCGATGGAACTGCGGGGTCATCTCGGTGCCGCCACAGAAGATGCCCGTGATGCCGGCTTTTTTGATCGAGATCTTCTCGGCGAGCGCTTCGAGCAGCTTCGGCGTGATGAACATGCACTTGATGGTGTCGTGGGCCTTGAGCAACGTCATGGCCTGGTCGATCACGTGACGCTTGTAGGCTTCGACCTGATCCATCTGCCTGGCTTTGATGAGTTTGATGACCCATCGAGGATCGAGGTCGACGCAGAAGCTGATACCCCCGCGATGTTGCGCCAGATGTTCGACCGCGAGGCGAAGGCGGCGGGGGCCGGAAGGACCGACCATGAGCCAGTCGGCGCCTTTTGGAAAGTGCTCGTCCGGCAATGTGTCACTGAACATCTCGTAGTCGATGCGGAAGTCATCGATATTGATGCGTGACTTCGGGACACCGGTCGATCCGCCGGTCTCAAAGGTATAGATGGGTTTGTTGGCATACGCCTTCGGCACCCAGCGCCTGACCGGACCGCCACGAAGCCACTCATCTTCAAAAAAACCGAAACGGTCGAGATCCTCGTACGTCCGGATCTCCCTGCGGGGATCCCAGTCGAGTTTCTTGGCAAACTCGAGCCAGAACGGCGTGCCAGTTTCCGGATTGAAGTGCCAGTGAACAATCTCCCGCACATGGGCGTCGAGTGCGTCTTTGGTCTGCGGCTGCATCCAGAAAAGACTACCGCACTCCGCACTATAATTGCCCATGCTCCACATCCCTCTGATTCGCCGAGGCGTCAGCTACCGCAGCATCGACGTGGCGACGATCGTGCACCATGCGACCCGGGAGCCCTTTGCTGAAATCAGTCAAGCCAATGCGGGGCTGATTCGCCGCGACCTGATGGCACAAAACGCCATGCGGGCCTCGCTCCTGGCGATCCCTGTCGCCCGCTTGATGGAGATGACAAGACAGGCGGCTCATCACTTTGTTCACGACACATTGCCGCTGGGTGATACCGAACAGACGCCCGACGACTACGTCCGGCAGTTGTCGGCGACGACCGGCATGCCGCACGTGATGGTGCGCCGCAACATGCAGCGCATCGTGTCGGTGATGGAAAACGTGCCGGACATTCTCAGAGGCCTGACACGTGGACTGGATCTGACGATCCTCGACCATGGCTTTGGTGAGGTGAACGGGCAGGCCCTGAGCTTCTTTCCGAAGGCGAAGTCACTCGGCGTCGTGTTGCCGAGTAACTCGCCGGGTGTACACGGCCTTTGGATTCCCGCTATTTCGATGAAAATGCCGCTGGTGCTTCGGCCCGGCGGCACCGAGCCGTGGAGTCCGTATCGCATCATCCAGGCGCTGATGAAGGCTGGCGTCCCCGGAGATGCATTCAGCTTCTTCCCGAGTGACCACGCCGGCGCCGGCGAAATAGTCAGGCGCACCGGTCGCAGCATGTTCTTTGGCGACGTAAGCGCCGTTGGTTCAGTAGCGGGTGACCCTCGCGTGGAATTACACGGCCCGGGGTACAGCAAGCTGGTGTTTGGCAGTGACCTCTCGCCGAAGTGGGCCGACTATCTCGACGTGATCTCGCTGTCAGTTGCCGAAAACGGCGGCCGGTCGTGTGTGAATGCGTCCGGCGTGTGGACCCCCTCCCACGGACGGGAACTCGCCGAAGCGTTGGCCGCGCGCCTCATCAAGATTCAGCCGCGCGCTGAGGATGATCCCGACGCGGAGATTTCGCCCTTTGTGGACCCACGAGTGGCCGAGCGCATCTCTCAGCAGATCGACGCCGCACTCCTGGAATCCGGTGCCGAGGACGTCACGATGCGCCTGCGCGGTGGGCCACGCCTCGTCAAGGCCCACGGCGGCACGTTCCTTCTGCCGACGGTCGTCCACTGCACGTCCTCTCAACATCCGCTCGCCAACCGCGAATTTCTGTTCCCGTTTGTCTCAGTGGTGGATGTGACTGCCGACGAGCTGGCCGCGATGCCCGAGTGCATCGGCTCCACGCTGGCGGTCACGGCGCTGACCAACGACGAACGATTCCGCCAGCGCCTGGTTGAATCGGATCTCATCGGCCGCCTGAACCTCGGTCCGCTGCAGACCAATCGCATCGCGTGGGACCAGCCGCACGAGGGCAACCTGTTCGACCACCTGTACGCCCGCAGGGCGTTCCAAAAGGTGGGTTAACCGAAAGGACCCCCTTGGACCCCTGGACTCCTGGACTCCTGGACTCCTAGACCGACGATGAAGCTCTTGTATCTAACCGCCGGCGCCGCCGAGATGTATTGCGGCAGCTGTCTGCGCGATAACGCGCTTGCAACGGCGTTGATGGCGCGTGGGCACGACGTCGTGTTGATGCCCATCTATACGCCGACGACGACTGACGAGAAAAACGTCAGCAGCACGAAGGTGTTTTTTGGCGGGATCAGTGTCTTCCTCGAACAGAACGTACCGCTGTTCCGCCACACGCCGGCGTTCACGGACAAGTTGTGGGACTCCGAGTGGGCCCTGAAACTCGCATCGAGGAAACAGATCAAAGTCGATCCGACGTTCCTGGGAGCCATGACGGTGTCGATGTTGAAAGGCACCGACGGCTACCAGAAGAAGGAAGTCGAGAAATTGGTGACCTGGCTCAAACACGAGGCCAGGTTTGATCTCGTGAGCCTGCCGTTTGCGCTACTTATCAGCCTGGCGAAGCCAATCAAAGACGCCTTGGGATGCCCGGTGGTGTGCACCCTTCAGGGCGAGGACCTGTTCCTCGATCAGTTGCGCGAACCCTGGAAGTCCGAGTCGATGGCGCTGATCCGCGCGGCCGTCCCTCATGTGGATCACTTCGTGGCGGTCAGCGACTACTACGCGAAGTTCATGGTGAAGTATTTCGGTATTCCGCCTGAGAAGATTTCCGTCGTGCCGCTCGGCATTGACTTCACCGGACATGAGGCCAGGCCGGTCCGGACAACCCCGCCTTACACGGTTGGCTACTTCGCGCGCATTGCACCGGAGAAGGGCCTGCACGTGTTGTGTGAGGCCTACCACCTGCTACGGAAGTACGATGATGTGCCGGAGACGAAGTTGATGGTGGGCGGCTATCTGCTTGACGAACATCGCGAGTATCTGGCGTCATGTCAGACACGGATGAAGGACTGGGGCATCGCCGACCAGTTCACGTACGCCGGCGCGCCGGACCGTGCGGGAAAAATCGCGTTGCTGCAGTCGTTCGACGTCTTCTCGGTGCCTACGACGTATGCGGACCCGAAGGGTCTCTTCCTGATCGAAGCCATGGCCAACGGCTTGCCGGTGGTTGAGCCCAGACATGGCGCGTTTCCGGAGATCATCAATCTCACCCGGGGCGGTATGTTGGTCACACCCGAAGAACCCGCCGCGCTGGCGCAGGCGCTGTATACCCTCGTGGCGGACCGTGCACGCGCGGCACAACTGGGCCAGGCCGCAGCCGCCGGCGTACGTGAACATTTCACCGTCGCACAGGCGGCAACCAAAGCAGAAACGATCTATCAGGGAGTGACTGGGTAGCCATGCTTGTCGCCACGCATCTCGCCAAACATTACGACACCGCTCGTGGCGGTGTGCCCATCTTTGATGACGTTTCGCTCGAGGTGGCCCGCGGCGATGCCATTGCGATCATGGGACCCTCGGGATGCGGCAAAAGCACCTTGCTGTACATCCTCGGCGCGCTTGAACGCCCAAGTGCTGGGACAGTGACACTTGATGGCAAAAATCCGTTTGAGCTCGACGATGCCGCGCAGGCGGCGTTTAGGAATGCGCAGGTGGGCTTTGTGTTTCAGGACCACCTGCTGCTGCCGCAGCTCTCGGCGTTGGACAATG
This sequence comes from Vicinamibacterales bacterium, assembly GCA_046590915.1. Taxonomy (GTDB): domain Bacteria; phylum Acidobacteriota; class Vicinamibacteria; order Vicinamibacterales; family SCN-69-37; genus SYFT01. The sequence continues at coordinate 10,529 of JBKJTD010000237.1, read as the reverse complement.
TCATTGCGCCAAGCCTCGTTTCGGTCACGCGAGAGCCGGCGTCCGTGGTGCGCGACCGCGCGACAATCCTGCTGACGCAGGTTGGTCTGGCGGATCGACTCGCGCATCGGCCTGGGGAGCTGTCGGGCGGAGAGCGCCAGCGCGTGGCCATTGCGCGCGCGCTGATTCAGAAGCCGTCATTGCTCTTGTGTGATGAACCGACGGGTAACCTGGACCGGACCTCGGCTGAGGCCGTGGCGGATCTGCTCGGCAATCTCCAGAAGTCCCACAACACGATGCTGGTGGTGGTGACCCACAGCCCGGCGCTTGCCGCACGATTCCCTCGCCGGTATGAGCTGACCGATCGGAAGCTTGTCGCCGCATGACACTTCGGGATCTCGCGCGTCAGAGCCTCTTGTATTACCGGCGCACGCACGTCGCGGTCGTGTTCGGCGTGGCCGCAGCTGTGGCGGTGCTTGCGGGATCGCTGCTGGTCGGGTCGTCCGTGCGCGCCAGTCTTGCTGGGCTGGTCACCGCGCGCCTCGGCAGCGCCGACATCGTTGTCTCAGCCGAGAATCCCTTTACAGAGAGTCTGTCTGCGCGGCTACAGGCGCAGCCGGAACTGTCTGCCATTCAAGCGACGGTTGCACCGCTTTTTGCGCTTGAGGGCATTCTCACGCACCAGTCCTCCGGCCTGAGGGCAGGCAACGTCAGCGTGTATGGCGTTGATGCGCGCTTCTTTCAGTTTCACGGCGTCGAGGTGGAGGCGCCGACTGGTGGCCAGGTGTGGCTGAGTCCGGACCTCGCAGCCGAGCTTGGCGCGGCCGATCAGGACGCCGTGGTGCTGCGAGTGGCTCGGCCGTCCGACATCCCGCTCGATTCACTCCATGGTCGAAAAGACGATGTCGGCAGGGCGATGCGGCTGAGCGTGAAAGGCACGCTCGCCAGAGACTTGATGGGCGAGTTTTCGCTCGCGCCCAGTCAGGGGCCCGTGCGCGCGATGTTCATTGCGTTGCCGCGCCTGCAGCGGGATCTGGAGCAGGCGAATCGCGTCAACGCACTGCTGATCGCCCGCGGCCACTCGGCGCTTGCGTCGGGGGATGTCACCAAAGCGCTGGACGCGGCGATTGATGGCGATGACCTCGGCCTCCGAGTAGAGACGTTGGCTGATGAATCCGTGCTCGTGGAAACGGCTGCGGGTCTGATTCCACAGTCGATCAACAACGCCATCTCCGGGATCGCGACACGGCTCTCCTTTGAGCGCACCGAGGTGTTGACCTGGCTTGCCAACCGGATGACGTCAGGTGAGCGCTCGGTGCCGTATTCGCTTGTGGCCGGCCTGGGCCCTGCGGCCGCCGGCGATTCAGCGTTGGCGACGATGCTGGTTGATGGTGGAGCGGGCGCGCCACCCATCGTGTTGAACGACTGGACGGCGCGGGAGCTGGGTGTGTCCGTCGGCGCGCCGCTTGATCTTGAGTACTACCGCTGGGCCGACGAAGGACGCCTTGTCACCGAGCGAACCACGTTCCGCGTCGCCGGCATCGTGCCCATCGCCGGCATCGCCGCAGACCGGCGACTGTCGCCCGCGTATCCTGGCATTACGAACGCCGAGAGCGTCGGCGACTGGGATCCCCCGTTCCCTATCGATCTCGCTCTCGTGCGCCCGGTAGACGAGGAGTATTGGGACAAGTACCGCACGACCGCGAAAGCGTTCGTGCCACTGGAGATCGCGCAGGAGCTTTGGAGAACCCGCTACGGCGCAGTGAGCTCGATCCGCCTCCGAACCCCTGGACCTCTGGACCCCGAAACCCAGGCACTTCGTGAAACCGTCGCCCGCTCCGTCGGCGCCATCCGCGGCGGCCTCGTCGTCGTCGATGTGCGTTCGCAGAATGTGTCGGCGTCTGCCGGTGCGACCGACTTCGGTGCCTATTTTTCGTATTTCAGTTTTTTTCTGGTCGTCTCAGCGCTGTTGCTGACCGCGTTGTTCTTCCGTCTCGGTATTGAGCAGCGGCTTCGCGAGATAGGTGTGCTTCGTGCAGCCGGGTTCAGCATCACGGCCATTCAGCGTCTCTTCCTGCTGGAGGGCATTGTGGTGGCGGCGGTGGGCGCGCTGCTGGGTGTGGGCTTGGCGGTCGCGTGGGCGGCGGTGATGATGTACGGGCTGCGGACGTGGTGGGTGGGTGCGGTCGGCACCACCGCGCTCCAGCTTCATGTTGAGCCCGTGACACTGGTGGCTGGGGCTATTGGCGGCGTGCTTGCGGCCATCGCGTGTATCTGGTTGACCGTGCGCGGTGTGCGCAAGTTCTCTCCGCGTGAGCTGCTGAGTGGCTCCACGACCAGCGCATTGACTGCGATGCAGAGGCCCTCGGCCATGCGCCGATTCCTGGCGCCGTCTCTACTCGTACTCGCGCTGGTGCTCTCCGGAGCGTCTGTCGCCGGCGTGATTCCCGCAGCCGCTGGGTTCTTTGGCGCCGGTGCGCTGGTCCTGATCGGTGGGTTGCTGATGTTGGGCGTCCGGCTGCGCAAGCCGCACGTGTCCGCGCTGGGTGGACAGGGGTTGGGTGCGCTGGCCGCATTCGGGTGGCGTAATGCGTCGTGGCGACCGGGCCGCAGCATGACGTCGGCGGGCCTGGTTGCCGTGGCGGCGTTCCTGCTCGTGTCTGTCGATGCCTTTCGCAAGAGCACACATGCCGCCGAGGAGGCTCAAGGCGGCACTGGCGGCTTCGCACTGATCACGGAGACGGCACTGCCGATGGTGCACGACCCTTCGACAAGCTCAGGGCGTGAAGAGCTTGGTCTCCAGTTCCAGTCTGACGACCCTGTCTTCGCCGGCGCATCGGTATTCGGCGCCCGGCTTCGTCCTGGCGATGACGCGAGCTGTTTGAACCTGTATCAGCCGAAGCAGCCGCGTGTGCTTGGTGTCACGGACGGGTTTATCGACGCCGACAGGTTCACGTTTGCAAAGAGTCTCGCCGAGTCAAACGCCGATCGCGAGAACCCCTGGCGACTGCTGCGGGGTGCGGATGCGGACGGCATCGTGCCAGCGGTCGTGGACGCGACGTCGCTGCAGTATGTGCTGCACGCGGCGGTGGGTGACGTGATCACCATCGACGCCGAAACCGCGCGGCCTCTGCGGCTGCGGATTGCCGGGTCACTCTCCGACAGCGTGTTGCAGGGCGAGATCATGATCGCGGAGTCGGCGTTCAGCCGGGTGTTTCCCAATGCCGCCGGCTACCGCGTGATGCTCGTGCAGGTCGAGGCCGGTCGCGGCGACGAGGTGGCGACGGCAATCGAAGATCGGCTGGAGCCATATGGCGCGGACGTGCAGTCCACCGTACGCAAACTTGAGGCGTATCACCGCGTCGAGAACACGTACCTCTCGACGTTTCAGACGCTCGGCGGGCTTGGTCTCGTGCTCGGCACCATCGGTCTGGCCGCCGTCACCGCCCGCAACGTCCTCGAGCGTCGTCGTGAGCTCGCGCTGCTGGCCGCATCCGGGTACCGCATCCGGGATCTTTCGGTGATTGTGGTCTCCGAGAACCTCGGCTTGGTGGCTGTTGGACTTGGCATCGGTGTGGTCGCGGCGCTGGTCTCCATCGCGCCGGTCCTGCTCGCCCGTGGTGGCCGTCCGCCGGCCCTGTCGATGATCTGGCTGCTGGCTGTTGCCGCCGCCGGTGTTGTTGCGGCCCTTGTCGCCACGCGCGCCGTTCGACGCCTGCCGCTCCTGGCGTCACTTCGGAGCGAATGACGTCCCGCCGCCTATAATAAGCAGCCGTGCCGCAGTACAACCTTCGCGAATATCCCCTCCAGCAAGGCGCGCTTGAAATTGCGTACATCGAGGAGTTTTTCAACGAATTCCCGAAGCGCAAGACTGCAAACGAGATCATGAGCCGCCTGCAGGATCGCGAATGCCAGATCCTGATGGCCGAGGCGCCACTGGAAGACGGCACGGTCGTGCCGGTGTCGTACAAGGTGTCTCACCAATTGCGGGAGGACGAGACCGACCCGGCGCTGGTAGACCTGGTGCAGCGCTTGAAGGGGACCGTGGTCTTCAACGGGCGCAAGGTGCTTTACAACTGGCTCGGTGCCACCCGCAAGGACTGGCGCGGGCAGGGCCACTTCCGCGCGTTGACCGAGGAACAGGAAGTCTGGGCCGTCTCGCGCGGCTTCGACGAGGTCATCGTCAAAACCAAGAACCGCTACTACGACATGCGCGGCGCGCTCGATACGCTGCAGTTCAACGTGATCAAACTTGAAGTCGCACCTGATGTCTCAGACGCCAAGGTCTACCTCAGCAAATCCCTGGGTCTGAGCGTACTCGACGCCCACCGCAGCCGTCGTCAGGTCACGCGTGCGTGACCGCGCGCAATCTGACCGACATCTTTACGCACACGGCTGACCCGACCTGGCTGCTCGCCAATGGACTGTTTGCCACCGAAGGCCGGCACTGTACGCGTCGGTTGCTGGCGACGCCGCGCTTCAAGGTCGTGGCACTCCTGGTGACGCCCACGGCAGAGGCGGCGCTCGGTGACGTGATCAATACGATCCCGCCAGTCGACCGTCCGCCTATCGTGGTCAAGTCTCAGGGCGAACTGGACGCGTTGACGAAGTTTCGGCTCCACCAGGGATGTGTCGCGTTCGCCGAACGACAGCCGCTGCCGACGTGGGTGCCGTCGCTGACGCGGGGTGGACTCTCCGTGCTGTTCGAACGAGTGCACGACCCCGACAACGTGGGCAGCATTGCGCGAACCGCCGCCGCACTGGGCGTCCGCGCGCTGCTGATGAGCCCCGAATGTGCCGATCCGTTCTACAGGAAGGCCGTTCGAACCTCGATGGGGGCCGTTCTCACTTCGACGATCCTTGACGCGGCTCCATGGCCGGACGTTCTGTCTGCCCTCAAAACCTCCGGGCACACTCTGGTGGCGACGACGCCAGATCCGCGAGTGGAGACGATGGAGGTGGTGGCAGAGCGAGTGTTGACGAACGACGCGTCCATTGTCCTCATGGTCGGCTCTGAAGGGGCCGGTCTCACGCCAGAAACGAGAGCTGCGGCGGATGTGCAGATGCGGATCCCGATGTCGGGTGACGTCGATTCGCTCAATGTCGCGGCGGCCACGGCCATCGCGGTTTATGCTCTGACTCGGAGGATCTGATGAGAAAAGCACGAGTGATGCTGAGTGTTCGAGTTTGGATGCTGGGTGGTGTGCTGAGTGCTGGGTTCACAGTGCTGGGTGCGCAGGCGCCACCGCCGACGGAGATCTTCCTCGCACCCCTGACCTCAAACGGTGCGAAGGTGACGGTGGGTCGTCCAGTCAATATCACCAACAACCCGGGATACGACAACCAGCCACAGTTTCTCGCTGATTCCTCCGGACTGCTGTTCTCCTCCCAGCGCGACGGCGTACAAACCGACATCTATCGCTACGACATCGTCGCCGAACGTGTGGTGCAGGTCACGCGCACGTCTGAGAATGAATACTCGCCGACATTGACACCAGACGGCCAGACGTTTTCCACAGTGCGTGGTGCGCAGCAGAAGTTGTGGCGTTTCACAATGGACGGCACCGATGCCGGGCTGGCGGTGATCCACATGGGACTGATCGGGTATCACGTCTGGATTTCCCCGACGCAGGTGGCGACGTTTGTGCTCGGTGCGGACCGGGAACCAAACACGCTGCAGTTGCTGGATCTCGGCACTGGCGGCGGTGAAGTGATCGAGAAGAGCATTGGACGGTCACTGCTCATGCGACCGGGAACCGGCACTGTGAGTTTTGTGCACAAACCACAAGGGGGTCCGTGGGTGATTCGTGAGCTCAACCCGAAGACCAAGGCGATCACCACGCTGACCCCCACAGTCGACGGCAGCGAAGACCTCGCGTGGACGCCGGACGGCGCGATCGTCATGGGACAAAAAGGGACGTTGATGATGTGGCGGCCCTCGACGGGTTCAGAGGCTGCCGCCGCGTGGATGGAAATCGCGGATCTCACAAAGCACGGCGTGGAAAGCATCACGCGACTGACCGTGAGTCCGGACGGCAAATGGATCGCAATCGTTTCTCAGGCAGCAGCACAATGAGCACACTTTCACAGTCGCGCCGATTGGCGCGCGTTCAGACACCCATCATTCCGATTGTGAGCCGATGGATGGCGGAGACACCCGGCACTGTCTCGCTCGGCCAGGGCATGGTGGCGTACGGCCCGCCTCCGGAAGCCCTGGAGGCCTTGCGTGGTTTTCCGACGCACGTGTCCGACAACAAGTACGGCATGGTCGAGGGACAGGCGTCCCTGATTCGCGCATTTGAAGAAAAGGTCTCGCGCGAGAACGGCATCGACATGAGTCTGGGGCGTCGTGCGATCGTGACTGCCGGCAGTAACCAGGGATTCATGAACGCGATCCTCGCCATTACCGATCCCGGCGACGAGATCATCCTGCCGGTGCCGTATTACTTCAACTATGCGATGGCCATCGAGATGGCCGGTGCGGTGGTCGTGCCCGTTGCCGCAGACGCCGCGTATGCATTTGACCTGGACGCCATTGAGAAGGCCATCACGCCGCGCACACGCGCGGTCGTCACCGTGTCGCCAGGTAATCCCACGGGCGTCGTGCATCCAATCGTGACCCTGCGTGCGCTGAATGCCCTTTGCGGAAAACACGGCATCTTTCATATTCACGATGAGGTCTACGAATATTTCACGTACGGCGATGCGCGGCATGAGTCTCCCGCCGCCGACCCGCGTTCTGCACCACACACCATCACGCTGATGTCGCTGTCGAAGGCCTACGGCCTTGCGAGCTGGCGCGTGGGGTTCATGGTGTTCCCTGAGACGTTGTGGGACGCCATCAACAAGATTCAGGACACCTTGCTCGTGTGTCCTCCGATCGTTTCGCAACACGTGGCGTTGGCCGCGATGGCCGTCGGTCGGGCGTATTGCGACGCACAGGTGGCGGTCATCGCGCAGGCACGCGAGATTGTCACAGAGGCGTTGATGGCGCAGGGTGTCCCGTGTGATGTTCCTGCGGCCACGGGCGGGTTTTATTACTTCATCAAGGTCCACACGACGAAGGACTCCATGGAGATCGGTGAACGCCTGATTCGTGAACATCGAGTCGCGGTGATCCCAGGCTCAGCCTTTGGTGCAGTGGACGGCTGTTATCTGCGTGTCTCTTATGGGGCCCTCGATCGGACAACGGCGGCTGACGGCGTCGGCCGACTGGTTTCGGGACTGAAAGCGCTGGCGTGAAAATCATCACGTGGAACGTCAACGGCATCCGGGCTCGCCAGGCCCAGTTACAGGAGCTCCTGGCCACTGAGCAGCCCGATGTCGTCTGTCTCCAGGAGATCAAGGCCACACCGGCTCAGGTGCCGGAACTGCTCGTCAATCCCGGTGACTACTGGTCCGCGTGGCACGGTGCGGGTGGGTATTCCGGCGTGGCATTGCTCATCAGACGCGGTTTTGCCACCGAAGCTCCGCAGTTTTTCCACCCGGCGTTTGATTTCGAGCAGCGGATTATCGTCGCGGACGTGAGGGCGGTCCCTCTCGCAAACCTGGGAGCCGTCCGGTTCGTCTCGGTCTATGTGCCAAATGGGGGCAAGGACTACGAGGCGAAGATGCGCTTTTTGGGAGACCTCCAGCGCTGGTTGGCTGAAACGAACCAGCCCGGCACGGCGCTAGTGCTCTGTGGGGATATCAATGTGGCGCGCGAGGAGCGGGACGTGCATCCGAAAGAACGCAAGGTGAATCAGATCGGCACACGTCCGGAGGAGCGTGATCTGTTCGGAGAGATACTTGCTACAGGCATGACCGACGTGGGACGCACCCTGGATCCGGACAACAACGAGTTGTTCACGTGGTGGGCGCCCTGGCGCAGCCTGCGGCAGCGCAATATCGGCTGGCGGATTGACTATGTGCTCGCCACGGCACCACTGGCGTCCATGGCCCGCACATGTGTCTCGCGTCGTGAATTTGGCACCAGTGATCACGCGCCGGTCGTCGCCACCTTTTTGCCATGAATCTTCGCACTCGCCTCATCGTGGCCTTTCTGGTGTTGTCGGTGGTGCCGCTGGGCGCCGTGACGTACTTCTCGTACACCAGTCAGGTGCGTGCGCTGCGCGACCTGGCCAGTCGAGAGGCTGATGCGTTGTCGAGCGAGATGACCCAGCGCATGCAGTTGGTGACCACAGAGCTGAGCACGCGGGTGGAACAGCTCGCCGAAATCAATGAGCCGGCGGTGGTGCGTGTGGCCCAGCGCACGGAATCTGAACCCACCGCGACCGTGGTTGGTGAACCTCCTGTGGTGGTTCCGACTCCCGCCGTGCCGACTGAGGCGGCGGCCATTGCAACGGTGGTCGCGCCAGTCACGCAAGCGTCGGAACAGGCACGCGTCGCTGAAGCACTCGGCGCTGCGGCGCTGCTTCTGCAGAGCGTGGAACTCCAGGGCATGCGCGGCGGGCGTCCACCCGGTGGCGGGCGCGGGGATGCGCCACGCATCGAGGGCGGACGCGGCGATACCAGTGGTCGTGGCGAAACGAGTCGTGGCGACGGCCGCGGCGGCAACACCCGCCGACTGGGGCCGCGGCCTCCGGGCGCCGCAGTCGGCCCACCGAGATCAGACGCGATTGGTCCTGTGAGACCGGTTGGCGGCGTGCCCTCTCCATCGCCAGTCGCACCGACTCCCACGGCGCCCACGGCACCCCCCGCGCCGACCCCACCGGCTGTGGGCGACAAGGTCGTGATCGACATGGGCGCGATCGCCCGTGAGATGTTCAGCAAGTACGTGCCCGAAGGCGGTTTCGAGAAGATGACGCCCGAGCAGCGCACGCAACTCGCGCGCGAAGTGAACTCGCGCATGATGGGCATCGCCGAGGGCATCCGCATCAGTTCGGAAGAGTTGAAGAAGCGGGCCGACGAAGCGCGGCAGGAATCGGCCACAGCGGTGTCTCCGCCACCCACACCCGCACCCCCGGCCTTGGCTCCAACCCCTCGTCCATCGCCAGCTCCGCCGACGCCCAAGCCGACGACGCGGTCCTCAACGCTGGTCGGCAACCGACTCGACGTGAAATTGATGCAGGACGGCAAAGTGGTCGGCGAAGTCAATGCAACGATCGACCTCGAGAATGTGCTCGCCACCGTGTTTTCGCCCACACGCCGCGAACAGGGTGAAGTGCCGTTTGCGATTGGTCCCAACGGCAAGGTGTACACGGCCAACGATGCGGATCAGAAGACGGTGCAGGACCTCGGCTCCATCGTTCGACCGGATGGACCGCTCGGAAAAACGGTTCTGCCCGATTGGATCGTGTTTACGACGGCCGACCCCTCGGGTTCGGGGCTTCGATTCGGTATCGCGCGTCCGGTTGGTGACTCGCTCGACGATCTGCGTCGGACCGCAGGTCGCAACGCCGGGCTTGGCTTGTTGCTCATCGGCCTGGCGATTGTCGGAGTGGTGCCCCTCTCGGGGCGGCTCACGCGCGATCTCACGGCGCTGACCAAGGGTGTGGATTTGATTGCGCATGGCGACTACCGCGCGCGCGTGCCGGTGAGGTCCCGCGATGAGATCGGTGAACTTGCGCTGGCCTTCAACAAGATGGCCGCCGATGTCGAGCGGCACCAGACTGCCGTGGTCGAGCAGGAACGGCTGCGACGGGAACTTGAGCTGGGTCGCCAGATTCAAAGTGACATGTTGCCGAGTGCGCCCATGTCCTTCGGCCTGACTGAAGTGCAGGGCGTGTCCATTCCAGCCCGCGAGGTGGGCGGCGACTTCTTCAACTACTTCGCGCTTGAGAACGGTCACGTGGCGCTGCTGGTCGGCGATGTCTCAGGCAAGGGTGTCGGCGCGGCTCTGCTCATGGCGAACATTCAGGCCTCGCTGCGCACCAGGCTCGCGATGGGCCAGAGCCTGGCGGCCATCGCCGAGTCGCTCGATCGCGAGATGGCGTCCACGTCTGGCTCACGACTGTACGTGACGTTGTTTCTCGGCATCCTCGATCCCGCCACCCGTCGTCTGCACTACGTCAATGCCGGCCACAATCCGCAGTTCGTGTTACGACCCGGGCAGGCGTTGGAAAAAATGCACGCGACCGGGATTCCCATTGGCCTGCTCGCCGGGCGCGGCTACACGCACCGCGACGTCTCACTGGCCGGCGGGGACTTGCTCTTTTTCTACACTGACGGGTGCGTCGAATCAGAAAACGAAGCCGACGAAATGTTCGGCACCGACCGGCTTGAACGCCTTCTGGTGGCGATCGGATCGTCAGGCCCGTCCACGCCCGATCGCGTCCTGCAGCAGGTTGAGGAAGCCGTCACCACGTTCCGCGGCACTCGCGAACCCAACGACGATGCCACGATGATGGCGGTGCGAATCGGCTAACGAGCGCGCGCTCAGCTGCTGCTGTCGCATCATGACCTCTCGACGCAGGAGGGGTGTCGGCGTACGTGGGAACTGCTCCTTTCCGGCTCGCACGCGCCGCCGTCGGCTGCAAGGCGCGTTAGACAGCGGCCCCCCGCCGACGTTACTGTAGGGACGGAGCCCCTATGCACAACGAGTTTACGGC
>JBKJTD010000076.1:0-3544 GCA_046590915.1 Vicinamibacterales bacterium | reverse complement strand
GGCGACTTTACTCGAATCGCCGCGAGCATGAGGGAGAGTGGCGAGTCCTTCGTCAGCGGGCTCGGCATCCAGCCAGACATGCGCGTCCTCGATTTGGGATGCGGCGATGGTACGACGGCCCTGCCGATAGCCAGGTTGGGGGCGGACGTCACCGGCGTCGATATCTCGAGGCATCTGGTTGCAGCCGGCAACCGGCGCGCGCAAGACGCCGGCCTGACCAACTGCCGGTTTCAGCATGGTGATGGCAGCAACCTGAATGGACTTGGCGACGCGACTTTCGACCTGGTCGTCAGTGTCTTCGGGGCGATGTTCGCGCCCAAGCCATTCGACGTCGCGAAAGAGATGGTGCGCGTAACACGGCCCGGTGGCCGCGTCGTGATGGGCAACTGGATCCCGGGGGATCCGACGCTGGTCGCTCAGATTCTTCGCATCAGTTCCGCCTACTCTCCGCCGCCTCCGGAAGGTTTCATCAGTCCGATGACCTGGGGCGTCGAAAGCAATGTCCTGGAGCGATTTGGCGCTGCCGGTATTCCCGCCGAGAATATCGCTTGCGTCAGGGACGTGTACACGTTCCGCTCGCCTCAGTCGCCGTCCTCACTCCTCGCCGATTTCCGGAATTGGTATGGACCGACGATGAACGCATTTAGCGCCGCTGAGCGGTCCGGCCGCACGGCGGATCTGCAGGGCGAACTCGAGGCCTTGTTCGAACGCGAAAACACGAGTGGTAACGGGGACGCGACCAGTATTCCAGCCACATTCCTCCGCGTGGAGGTGAGGATTCCGGCCTAGGCAGGGAGTCGGGTCGGTTAACTTCGGATTGAGAAGCGCCGCGCACGAAGAAGTTTCGAGCGCGGCGCCGCCCGTCAGTCGCGGTCCAATTCGTCATACCAGGCTCGGATGTCGTCTATGGTTGCGCCCGCCTCTCAGGTTAGCGCTGATTGTGCGATCGGCAGCGTGACCATCGCCGTCGTGCCGGCTCCCAGTTCCGCGCGAACCCGGCCGCAAGGTCGGGCTATCATGACCGGACGCGATGTTCGCAGAACTTTCTGTTCTCAAGCTGGTCACGACGCGGCTGGACGCGGCCGGGATTCCGTACATGGTGACCGGTTCCATCGCCGTGAGTCTGTACGCAGAACCTCGCATGACGCGGGATGTGGATCTGGTTGTCGAACTCGGCACGGCTGATGCCCCACGGCTTGTGGAGATGTTCACAGATGAGTTCATCTGCGATGCCGACCGGATCCGCGAGGCCATCACCAACCGCACGATGTTCAATCTGATCCACATCGCCGCCGTCGTGAAGATCGACATCATCGTGCGCAAAGACACGGCCTATCGTGTGGAGGAATTCCGCCGACGACGTCTTACAGAGATCGACGGGAGCCCCGTGTGGGTGGTCTCAGCCGAGGACCTGATTCTGTCGAAACTCGACTGGGCGCGAAGCAGCCGGTCGGAGACCCAGTTGAAGGACGTCCGAAATGTGATGGCCGCTCAGGCCGGTCTCGATCAGGAGTACTTGGACACGTGGGCAGGAACACTGGGCCTGACGGCACTCCTGGATGAGGTGCGCCGATGAACGACACCCCCCAAGATGTGCAGGCAGCGTTCCTCGCCCTTGTCATGCAGCGCAGCGAGGGCGAGCGAGCCCTGATGGCGTTCGAGATGTTCGATGTGACGCGTGTGCTGATGAGTGCCGACCTCCGCACACAACACCCGGACCTTGGCGAAACGGAATTGCGCGTCCGGATCTTCGAACGCACGTACGGTGGTGACTTCGACGAGGCCGAGCGCCGCCGGATCGGCGCACGCCTCAGAGCACGAGCGGGCACTCACAACACGTCTATCTGACCTCTACTGCCAGCTGCCGTACATCGGATTCGGGAACAAGAAGTAGCGCGTGCCAAACAGTGCGTACGCCTGGGGCCCCTGCGCGCGGATGGACTGTGCCAGATCCGGGAAGTCGTGAATGTTGTCGCCAAGCCAGGCGATGACGTCCATTGGACCGGTGGCGCCGGACCACTGCCCTGCTGCCACGGCACGGAAGCGCGTGTTTTTCTCGGAGGGCGTGCCGTCAGGACGACACAACATCACGTCGTAGGCCAGCTGCTGCGCGTCGAAGACCGCTCGTGTATCGGCGCATTCCGACTCCAGTCGATTTGTCACGATCGCGATGTGCCCCCCGAGCATGCGCACGTGATCAAGAAACGCCTTCGCTCCAGGCAGCGTCGTGGCGGCGCGCCGGCGCGTCCAGGCGTTCCATAACGGAGCGGTGTAGGTCTGCCCGGCCTTCTCCAACTCGATCTGGAAAGCCACGTTGGAGATGACGGTTTCATCCGCGTCCAGAATCACGGCCCACGATCGGCGGGGCCTGCCGGCCGCCGCCTCGTCGACCGCTGTGGTGGCGTGTCGATAGATCTGCTGCACCAGCGCCGGATATTCTGCGGATCTGTCGACCCAGGTATTGAAGGTGATCGGCGCGGCCGCGGCAGGCGGCATTGGTGTGGTGCCCTGGGGCGACCGTGTCGCACATCCGGCCAGGACAAGAACCACTGCGGAGCAGGCAACAACTCGGAGCGTACGCATGCCGGTCATGTTACCGCGCGTACACGGGCGCCGCGCATGCGACCACGGCACGCTCGCATCGACCCTGCCGAAACAGACGTGGTCGGGCCGTGGCACAAAGGGTCCGGCACTGTCTGCCGCTACCAGACGCGCAGTCGGCCATCGGTGTGCCGATACAGGCGGTCCCCGGGCGCGACGCCGAACGCCTCGTAAAACGCGTCCAGGTGGCTGACGGCACCGTTCGCCCGAAACTGCGGCGGCGCATGTGGGCTCGTCTCGTTGGTGTACCGCAGGTAATCGGGACGCGAGTGCCCGCGCCAAATGCGGGCCCAGCCGAGGAAGAACCGCTGGTCGCCCGTGCGTCCGTCAATCACCTCTGGTTCGCGGGTGCCGAGCGACCGCCGATATGCGCGATACGCCAACTGGAGGCCGGCCACATCAGCCAGGGATTCCGCGAAGGTCACGTCCGCGTTGACCCGAACGCCTGGCTGCGCCTCATAGGCGGCAAACTGCGCGCGCAGACCCGATGCGCGCGACGCAAGGCTGCGCAGATCGAGCGCATGGCTGATTTCGTGCCCGACCACCGCACCGATGGCCCCGTAGTTGGCGGCGTCATCGGCCTGCGGATCAAAATACGGCGGCTGCAGGATGCCCGCGGGCAGCGCGATCTCATGCTGCGCCGGGCTGTAATACGCATTCACCGTGTGCGCCGTCATCAACCACTGGCTGGATGTGCGGGCCACACGCGCCCGCTGCATTCGATACTGGGTGTCGAATGTGCGAAGCCGTCGGAGGTTGCCCAGCAGGTCCCCGGGCTTTATCGTGATGCCCGCGTAGGATCGCCACTCGTCGGGATACCCAATCTGGGCCTCGATGGTCGCAATCCGCTCTCGGGCCGCGTCACGGCGCTCGGACGGCACCCAGTCCGCTCGGCCGATGGCGTCACGCGCGGTCTCCACCAGTTGAGTCACGACAACGCGAG
>JBKJTD010000046.1:0-3056 GCA_046590915.1 Vicinamibacterales bacterium | reverse complement strand
AAACGCGACACATAGATGTCGCGCACTTCATCGTCGGTCCGGTTGCGGAATGCCGCGATCAGGCCGTCGCTGGTGACTGCTGCCGTCGTGGGGCAGCACTCACAGACGCGCGGGTCGATCGGCATCTCGGACGTCTGTTTCCAGGCGCCGTCAAACGTGCCGTAGCGCACCGTCATCGCCCCGGTGCCGTGCCCGTCGTGCCCCGCACCACCGGCGGCGGGTTTGGTCTCCCGCCCATCAAGCCAGATGAGTCCCAGACCAGCGCCCGGCACCTGAAACATCGACGCAAATCCGTGTTCGGTCTGCGTGCCGTCGTGGTGCGGCGTCACCGACGGCGTCCACGTTCTGCCGTCATCTTTCGAGCGCGACAGTCGCACGTCGTAGGCGTAGGTGGAGGCGCCACTCTTCTGCAGCCAGTGGCCCGCCAGCGAGCCATCCGCGAGGCGCAACACCGACGGCACGTCGGCCCAGTTCACGAACCAGTCGTTACCGGACGCGACCGTTTTCACAGGCGTCCAGCCGGTCGTCGTCCGCTCGGCAAACTTCAGCGACGCCTGCCCGCCGCTGCGCTCGATCCAACTGAGCAGAATGCCTTTGTCGGACACGGTGAGCTGCGGCGCCTCGGCCGCGCGGGTGACGGGCGATGTGAGCGGCTCAATCCGGGGGGCGGCCTGCCGGGCTTCGATGCCCGCAAACCCCAGGCCAGCCACGACGGTCACGGCCACGACAACTCTGATGTGCATGCGTTTCATGATGATCTCCATTGCCCAACTCGCGAATCATGACGTACGTGAGGCCTGCGAAGCCACCCCGGAGTGCTCATACGTTTTTCGTGCCGATGATCTCTCTGGCTGGAGTGCGGTTGCCTGTGCAGCTGATCCGACGTGGCGCGGTCAAGTAATTCACGGTGAACCCCAACGACCGATACAGGCGCTCCACGCGGTCTGTCGCCTGATTGACCAGCACCACTGGACCGCGGTGCCGGGCGAGGAGCTCCGCCGTTCGCTGCTGGTCGTCCCAATCGAACCCCCCTTGCGAGTACTGCGTGAAGTCCACATCGTACGGGGGGTCCGCGTACACGAAGTCACCCGGTTTGATGGGGACGTCGGCAATATCGCCCAGCGTGAGTGTCCACGAAGCCATCAGATCTCGATACGGTGTGAAGTCCCGCGTGTAGTTGATCGTGCGATGGCGACCAAAAGGGACATTGAAGCCCCCTCGGCTATTGAAGCGGCACAGCCCGTTGTAGCCAGTCCGGTTCAAGTAGTAGAACAAGCCGGCTGCTTCTTTTGTGTTCGCCCGACCGGTCGCCAGGATGGCGTTGAACCGTTCCCGGCGTTCGTAAAAAACGGCTTCCTCGTTCTCCATCGGCCAGTCAATACGCAGCCCCTTTTGGAGCCATCGGTAGAAGTTCATCAGATGCGGGTTCGCGTCGTTCAGGAGGGCCGCCTTGGGTCTCAATCCAAGTGTCACCGCCAGCCCCCCGCAGAATGGCTCCACCAGCCGTCGGTGCGCGTGAGCAGCCCACAGGGGCTGCAGATGAGGCACCTGCCACCTTTTCCCGCCAGCCCACTTGAGCGGCGGTCTCAGTGTTGTCAGGGCGGCAGCGACACGCATCAGACGGCCAGTCTACCCGAGCGTGTGTCACGGGTCGGTCACGCGGGCCACTCGCGCACCAATCGCGAGTACTGCCATAATCCGCGTTCTGATCCTTGACCCACTCGAAACCGTCATCGGCTATGTAACTGAGACGACCGGGCTCGCCCTGTCGGCCGCGCAGCGTGCCGAACTGCGGCCGTACCTCGCCACGCGCATGGCGCTGCTCGGGGTCACCACTGCGGCGGCCTATATCGCCCGTCTTGCGGACCCCGGGGAGTTTCGAGCGCTGATCGATGGCCTGACGACACCGGAAACGTATTTTTATCGTTTTGAAGTGCAGTTCGACGCGTTTCGGGATGTGCTTCTGCCGGACTTTCGGAGGCGGGCCCTGGCGGAAGGCCGACCGGTGCGGCTGTGGAGTGCCGGATGCTGCACAGGCGAAGAAGCCTACACGCTCGCCATCATCGCGTCGGAAGCCGGATGCGCCGACGAGGTCGAGATCCTCGCCACCGACATCAACGAGGGCTATCTCGAAGCCGCGATGGCGGGCGAGTTTTCCCGACGGTCGGTGGACAAGCTGCCGGCGTCGATCGTGGCCACGTACTTTTCCGTGCACGGGGACCGTTTCGTTCTGCGCGAGAGCCTCCGTCGCCGCGTCACGTTTCGGTGGTTGAATCTCGCCGACACAAGTTTTCCCTCGTTTCTCAACAACACAGCGCAACTGGACATGATCTTTTGTCGCAATGTCCTGATCTACTTCGAGAAGGCCAGGGTGCGCGCGATTATTGAACACTTCGCGGACTGCCTTTGTCCCGACGGCGTGCTCGCGCTGGGTCACTCGGAGATGTTGCCGCGCGACTGGAGATTGACGGTTGGCCAAGTGGGATCGGCGTTCTTCTACCACAATCGCTCCGCACCGCCGCGGCCACTGGACACGGCGCGCGGTCCCCTCACGCCTCCGCCGGCAGTGACGCGCAAGGCGGGTATGGTGCGGCAGCAGGTGACTGCCTCACCGCCGCGCGCCCAGGACATGGATCCACCCCTGGTGCTCGCGAAAGCCGAGCGACTCGCCGATCAAGGGAACGCCGCCGAGGCCGCGCGACTGTGTCGCGATCTGCTCGCTGCAAATGGCTCGCTGGTACGCGCACACTATCTACTCGGTCTGCTCGAACTCGCCCACCCCGAACTCGCCCACGAGCATTTCCGCAAAGTAGTGTACCTGGACCCGGGGCATCTTCAGGCGCGCCTGCACCTGGCCCAATGCGCGGAGAAGACCGGCAGAATGGGCGATGCGATCAGGGAATATCGCAACCTTGAACGCCTCGCCCGCACAAAGCCGCCGGAGGACATTCTCGATCCCGCGGAAGGCATCACCTACGGCATGCTGGCCCTCCTGGGGCGAAGCGGACGAGCCCGGCATGGCGATGCGATCGGCGGGGAATGACTCGGAATTGAGG
>JBKJTD010000215.1:0-7446 GCA_046590915.1 Vicinamibacterales bacterium | reverse complement strand
CGTCAGTGTCACGCCCTTTGGCGACAACGAGTGGGTGCCGATGAAGTTCCGGATCGCCTTGCCCAGACCCGAGCGCAGGCCATTCTCGTGCGTACCACCGGAGCCGGTCGGTATGCCGTTGACGTAACTGCGAAGGTGCTCCTCGGTGGATTCGCTCCACTGCAGGACCACATCGAGGCGCATGCCGGATTCTTCGTGCTCACGCGTCTGTGTAAACGCCAGCTCGTGCACCGGTTTGGCCTTGCGCTCGACGAGGATCTTCTTGAGGTAGTCGGTAATGCCTTCGCTGTGTTCAAACACCTCCCGCTTCGGCTGGTCCCCTTCAGCGGTGTCGTTCTCGAACGTGATCTTCAGGCCCTTGTGCAGGTAGCTGGCAACCTCGATGCGATCACGAATGATCGCGGCGTCAAACTGCGTCTTCGGAAAAATCGTCGGATCAGGCCGGAAGAACACGGTGGTGCCGGTGCCACGCGCCGGGCCGAGTTTCTTCACACTGCCCTGCGGCGCACCCTGTTTGTACCGCTGCTCCCACGTCGAACCTTCCCGTTTAATCGTGGCCACAAGCTCTCGTGACAGCGCATTGACGACCGAGGCGCCGACGCCGTGCAGGCCACCGGCAGTCTTGTAGTTCTGTCCTTCGAACTTGCCGCCCGCGTGGAGCGTGGTGAAAATCACCTCGAGCGCGCTGGTCTTGGTGGTGGGATGTTGGTCCACCGGAATGCCGCGGCCGTCATCGCTCACCGTGAGCGATGCACCATCGTCATGGAGCGTGACCACCACGGTCGATGCGTGGCCGTTCATGGCCTCGTCGATCGAGTTGTCGAGAATCTCCCAGACGAGATGATGCAGGCCCGAGGAGCCAACGCCGCCGATATACATGCCTGGGCGGCGACGGACGGGCTCCAGGCCCTCAAGAACGGTTATGTCTTTCGCGCTGTACGACGCCATCGGCAGTTAAGGTACCACGCAGCGCTCTGCGGCTTCACTTGAGCCGCTGGCGAACCTTATCCACTTCCTGATGGAAGAGATAGATCGCCTCGGCCTTGCCGGAAGGGTCGGTGAAGTCATACGTTTTGCCCCCACGAACCTTCAACTTGAGGTTCTTTTGAAGAAAGTCGGCGGTAAACGTTTCGATGTTCTGGAGGCTGACGTTGAACGCGTCTTCGGCATGACTGGTTTGGTACCGCACACCTTCAGGAGTGGCAATGAGGGTGCCGGAGCATGACCCCATACGGTGTTTGTGCTCCACGCTGACCCGTTGATCGAGACGGACGGTCTTGAGCGAAATCATCACCTCTTTGGGACCAAGCGCGACCTCGACAAACTCCACCACGCCCTCGTACCCTGGCGCCTGGACGTTCACTTTTCGCTGGCCCGGCTGCACATTTGGCACAGTCGCCGGCGCAGTCCCGATGAATTTGTTGTCCACAAACACCTGCGCGCCAGCTACGTCACTGTCGACCCGCAGCGTGGCGGTTGTTGCCGCCGCTGGTTCCGGCTCCGACTCTGCGGCCGCGACTGTCGGAGCACTCGGGCGCGGTGGTGTGGATGACGATGAGGGGCGTGTGGGTGGTGGCGGAGCGGGCACCGAGGCGGTCGCGGGAGCTGCGGCTGCAGAAGAGGTCGGCCTGGTCGCCGTCATGTCCGTCGTCTCGGTCGCGTCAAAAACGCCAAGCGCATACGCGCCCGCCAGACCCGCGGCGGCGACCAATCCGAAGACCACCAGCGTTTGGCGACTCATGCGATCAGCAACATCCCGGGATCTTCAATCAGTTCCTTGACCTTGACCAGAAACCTGACGGCCTCAGAGCCGTCAACGATCCGGTGGTCGTAGGTCAGGGCGGTGTACATCATCGGCCGCAGGACCACCTGGCCATTGATGCCAATCGGACGTTCCTTGATGGCGTGCAATCCGAGGATGCCCACCTGCGGCGGATTCAGAATCGGCGTGCTCATCAACGAGCCGAACACGCCGCCGTTGGTGATGGTGAACGTGCCGCCGCGCAGGTCGTCGAGCGCGAGGGTGTTGTCCTTCGCCTTGACGGCAAAGTCGCGAATCTGCTGTTCGATCCCGGCAAAAGACATGCGGTCTGCATCACGCAGCACCGGCACGACCAGACCCTCAGCCGCGCCAACCGCGATGCCGATGTCATAGAAGTGCTTCAGCACCATGTCATCGCCAGAGATCTCTGCGTTCAGCCTTGGAAATTCCCGCAGCGCCGCGATCGTAGCCTTGACAAAAAACGACGAGAATCCAAGGCCGACGCCATGGCGGTCTTTGAAGATCTGCTTCTGTCGCTCACGGAGCGCGATGACTGCCGACATGTCGACTTCGTTGAAGGTGGTGAGCATCGCCGCCGTAGCCTGCACTTCCACCAGGCGCTTCGCGATCGTGGCGCGGCGCTTCGACATCCGTTCGCGGGATTCGGAACGAGGTGCCGAGGTCACGGAGGTCTTGCGCACATCGTCTCTGGTGACACGGGGGCCGTCGGCTTTCACGGCCGTCAGAGCGACGTCCTTTTCACGGGCCTCACGGCGCGCAGAGGGCGTCGCTGGAATATCGAGTGCTTCGGCACCCCGGGACTTCGGAACTTCGGGGGTTGCGGACTTCGGTACCTCAGCACCCTGGGACTCCGAAGGCGCTGTCTTCGTGTCATCGATCACGCCGAGGGTGTCCCCAATTTTCACATCCGCCCCTTCGGGGTGTGCGATTGATTCCAGGACTCCCGACTTCGAGGCGCTGACTTCAACGTCCACCTTGTCGGTCTCAAGCTCGACGAGTGGTTCTCCCACCGTGACAGGCTCTCCGGCTTTTTTCAGCCAGCGCCGAACGCGGGCATCCACGACGGACTCGCCCATCTCTGGCACGACGATCTTGACGGACATCAGCGTTTACTCCCTTTTCTGGCAGGCGAGGTCCTGGCAGCGGCCACACTCCACACCTGGGCGATCAAGCGATCCTGATTGTGTGTGTGACGCGCAGCCGAACCTTCCGCAGGACTCGAACTGCGCGGGCGCGCAATCACCTGCAGCGGCAGTTGACCAATCAGTGCCTGCAGCGGTGTGCGGATGAATTCCCAGGCGCCCATGTTTTCGGGTTCTTCCTGCATCCACACGACCTCCTCGGCGTTCGTGTATCGCGAGAGCGTGTCGCGAATGGCCGCATCAGGCACCGGATACAGCTGCTCGACCCGACATACAGCCACCTCAAGATGGTCCGCCCGTTTCGGATGGGTCAGCAAATCCACTGCCACCTTGCCGGTGCAGAAGACCACGCGTCGCACGCGCTTCGCGCCGACATCGTCTGCGCCCAACTGTGGATCGTCGATGACGGGCATCCACTTTCCGTTGGCAAACTCATCAGGCGCCGATGCCACAAACGGATGACGCAGCAGACTCTTCGGCGACAGAATCACGAGCGGCAGCGGGTCGGTGGTCAGCAGCGCGGCCTGCCGGCGGAGCAG
The DNA here is from genome assembly GCA_046590915.1 of Vicinamibacterales bacterium. Lineage (GTDB taxonomy): Bacteria > Acidobacteriota > Vicinamibacteria > Vicinamibacterales > SCN-69-37 > SYFT01. The sequence goes on along the minus strand of JBKJTD010000215.1, from coordinate 3,982 downwards.
ATGGAAATACTGGGCGGCGGTGGTGCAGTTGGCGACGCGCATGTTGATGTCGGCGGCCAGTTGAAGAAAACGCTCGGGACGCGCGCTCGCGTGATCGGGCCCCTGTCCTTCGTGCGCGTGCGGGAGCAGGAACACCATGGATGGTTCCTGTCCCCATTTGGCTCGTGCCGACAGAACAAACTCGTCCAGGATGGTCTGGGCGCCGTTGATGAAGTCGCCGTACTGGGCTTCCCATACGACGAGTCGTTCGGGGGCCTGCACGTTGTAGCCATATTCAAATCCAATGGCGGCGTTTTCGCTGAGCGGACTGTTGTGTATCTCGAACGCCGCGCGCGCCTGCGGCAACTGCTGCAGCGGCACATGTTCATGACCGTCATTGGTGTCCGACAAAATCGCATGCCGATGGCTGAAGGTGCCTCGACCCACGTCCTCACCGGTGAGTCGAATGGGCGTTCCATCCTCGAGGATGGACGCCATGGCGAGTTCTTCGGCGGCCGCCCAGTCGAGGGAACGCTCGGCCGGAGCGGCAAAGGCCTGACGACGCCTGTCGCGGGCACGCTCAAGTTTACGATGCACGGAGAACGACTCGGGCGTCGTCAGCAGCGCGTCATTGAGCGCTTGAAGTCGCGGCAGCGGTACCGCCGTTTTGACCTGGCTGGCTGTCCCTGGCGCGGCCACTTTCGGTGTCGGCTCGATGAAATGCTTGTCCGGATCGAGCGCGTCATATTTCGCCTGCAACCCGTCCAACGTGGACTGCAGGCGTTGGGCGGCGACCGTCGCGGCCACGACACCGCGCGCGTCAAGTGCGCGCGCCCACAACTCTCGAACGGTCGGGTGCGCCGTGATCTTCTGATACATCACCGGCTGCGTGAACGCCGGCTCGTCACCTTCGTTGTGTCCGTAGCGGCGATACCCGACCAGGTCGATCAGGACATCGCGCTTGAAGGTGGCACGATACGCAAACACCAGGCGCGCGATGGCCACACACGCTTCGGGGTCATCCGCGTTGACGTGGAAGATCGGGATCTTGAAGCCACGCGCGAGGCCGCTGGCGTAGAGCGTGCTGTACGACTCTTCCGGCGTGGTCGTGAAGCCAATCTGGTTGTTCGCGATGATGTGAATCGTGCCGCCGGTGGTGTAACCGGTGAGACGATGCAGATTGAGCGTCTCGGCGACGACGCCCTGACCGGGGAAGGCCGAATCTCCGTGAATGAGAATCGGCAACACCGCGTCTGGATTAAAGCGCGGCGCACCAGGTTGATCGGCCTCGGTGCCGGCGGCACGCGCCATGCCGACCAACACAGGGTCGATTGCTTCGAGGTGACTGGGATTGGGCGGCATTGAGACGATCAGATCAACCTCTTCGCCGCCCGACACGGCGCGTGACGCGCCGAGGTGATATTTGACGTCGCCCGCCCACTGCAGCCCTTCGTTTTCAAGGGCGCTACGGACAGGGTCTTTGAATTCAGCCAGGATGTGCTCGTAGGGTTTGCCGAGCACATGGGCCATGACGTTGAGGCGACCACGATGCGCCATCGCAATGAACGCCTGGCGCATCCCCGCCTCGGCGGCCTCACTGATCACCTCGTCAAGCACCGGTACCAGCGTGTCGAGGCCTTCAATCGAAAATCGCGTCTTGCCGGGAAAGGTGCGATGCAGGAACCGCTCAAAGCCTTCCACCTCCGTCAGCCGGTTGAGCAACGCGACCGGATCGATCGGGTCGGTCGCAGCTTGATACCGCCGTGACTCGACGGCCTCGCGCAACCAGCGGCGTTCCTCGGGCACAAAAATGTGCGCGATGTCGTACCCGACCGTGCCGCAATAGATCTCACGCAGATGCGTGACCACGTCCCACATCGATCCGAGCCCCTCGGCAATGTGGCCATGCATCAGTGACGCTGGCAATGCGCGAAGATCGGCCTCGGTCACGCCGTGAGTTTCCGGCTCGAGCGCCGGATCACCAAGCGGACGACCACCGAGCGGATCGATCTGCGCGGCGAGATGGCCGTACCGCCGGATCGACTGCGCAAGGTTTACGGCGCCGACCACCTTGTTGGGGTCCAGGGGTCCAGAGGTGCCGGGGTCCAGGGTCGTCGGGGTCCTCTGGGTTCCGAGGTGCGGAATTCCCGGAGTCCAGGTCGCGAAGAGATCACGGGTCCGTTGGTCAACCGACGAGGGATCGCGGCGAAATGCCTCGTACAACTCAAGGGCGTAGCCCTCATTGATTCCGCGGAAATCGTTCTTATCAAGCTTATCGGGGGACATAAGGTCACATCAGCCCAGCGGGTCGTGAATGTACGAGTTTATCACCGGGTACGCGCCGGTCGGAGTTCCACCTTGCTCGGCAGACTTCTCGACGGATGCCGCAACAGGTCGACCACGGTCTGCGCCACATCATCAGGCGTCAACTTCCACGACTCGTCCTCGTGTGTGCTCGACGGCCCCGCGAACCCCGTCGCCACCGACCCGGGCATCACGACACTCACCCGGATGTTGTCCTGGCGCACCTCGAGCATGAGCGACTCGGTGAACGCGACAAGTCCCGCTTTTGATGCGCAGTAGGCCGCCCCATTGGCGAAGTAGTTCCGCCCCGCCAGGCTGGCAATGTTGATGATCCAGCCTCCCCCGGCACGCCGCAGGTGCGGCAGCGCGGCGCGGGTGCAATAAAAGACGCCGGTCAGATTGGTGTCCATGACCCGGTGCCAGTCTTCATCGGTGGTCTTTTCGACTTCGACAAACGCCCCGACACCTGCGTTGTTGATGAGGGTATTCAGGGAGCCGAATTGACGGACCGTGGCGTCAATCAGCCCATCAACGGCCGCACGGTCGCGCACGTCGACGGCTTTGCCGGACACCGCCTGCGGGTCGCCCAGCCCCTCGCGCAGTTGAACCAACGCCGCATCGACACCGGCCTGGTCCCGGCCGGTGATCATGACCCGGCCTCCCGCCTCGAGCAATCCGTGCGCGATGGCGAGGCCAATTCCCTTTGTCCCGCCCGTGACAATTGCTGTGTGCATGTCTGTACCATGGCACTTGTGCCGGGGTTTGTGAAGTCGTGCCCGGTACACGCATCGGTCGTGGAGGTTGCGGTATCCTGCGGGCATGCCCCGTCCCTACGCACTCGCCGGATTGGCGCTCACTGTGCTGATCCTGTTGCCGGGTTTGTTTCTGCCGGTGATTACTGTCCGCGGCACTCTGTCTCCAGAGGGTCTGGCCTCGCTGACGCCGCAACTGCTCGAACAGGGCCTGACCGACGACGGCGTCAAGGCCTTGCGGCCGCTGATCAATCCCGCGATGTTGCCGTTTCTCGAGATGTCACCCGGGGGACTCAAGGGCGCACTGGTGAATAACCTCGGCAAACAACTGGGTGAACAGTTGAAAGGCGCCCAGCAGATCGAGGTGTATCACCAGACACGAAGCATCATCGGGTCGGTGCAGCACCTCTATTCGGTGAACAGTTACGTCGCGGCCACCCTGATTCTGCTCTTCAGTGTGGTGGTGCCCCTGGTGAAGGCCTCACTGGCCGTCTGGGCCGTGCGTCACCACAATGAAGCCATACAGCGACGCACGCTGACTTTTGTGGAAATGATTGCCAAGTGGTCGATGGCGGATGTCTTCGCCGTGGCGCTGTTCATTACATATCTAGCCGCACAGGCGAGCCAGGGACCGGTCGATCCCGCGGGTACACCGTCTATCCTGACGTTCCAGGCTGATTTCGGGGCCGGGTTTTACTGGTTTGCGGCCTACTGCGTCGTGTCATTGGCCGTGCAACAGGGTATTTCTCGCTGGCTCTCGTCTGCCCGGCTGCGTACCATGTAGCCTTTCTCGAGGAGCATCCACATGAAGCGGAATCCCGTCGGCTGGTTCGAAATTTACGTGCAGGACATGGCGCGCGCCCAGGCGTTCTACGAAACGGTGCTGGGCATCGCCCTCAACAAACTTCCCGCCGGCGATCTCGACATGATGGCGTTTCCGGGCGACA
>JBKJTD010000099.1:0-5839 GCA_046590915.1 Vicinamibacterales bacterium | reverse complement strand
GTCGATGGAGAATTTCAACGCGGCCATGGCCGTCCGTTTGCCATTACGCGTCTGCAGCATGTTCACGACATCGTCTTCAATCGTGAATTCGAAGTCCTGCACGTCCTTGAAATGTTTTTCGAGATTCTGGCGGATACGGTCGAGCTCTGCGTACGCCTTGGGCATCTGCTTCTTGAGTTCAGCCACCGGCTCCGGTGTGCGCACGCCGGCGACGACGTCTTCGCCCTGGGCGTTGATGAGGAACTCCCCGTAGAACTCCTTGGTGCCGTTGGCCGGATTGCGTGTGAAGGCGACGCCAGAGCCCGAGCGCTCACCGGTGTTGCCGTAGACCATCGCCTGCACGTTGACGGCCGTGCCCCACTCGCTGGGGATGTTGTATTTGCGACGATAGACCATCGCGCGGTCGTTCATCCACGACCCGAACACGGCGCTGACGGCACCCATGAGCTGATCCCACGGCGCATCGGGAAACTGACGCTTGACGCGTTCCTTGACGAGGGCCTTGAACCGCACGACCAGCTCTTTCAGGTCGTCAACGGTGAGCGACGTATCTTCGATGTCCTGGTGGTACCGTTCGTGTTTGAGACCGTGAATCACCGTCTCGAACGGGTCGTGGTCTTCGTCGGGACGTTTCTGCACGCCGAGCACGACGTCGCCATACATCTGCACGAAGCGGCGGTAACAGTCCCACGCAAATCGCGGATTGCCGGTCTTGGTGGCAAGCGCCGCCACCGTCTTGCTGTTGAGGCCCAGGTTGAGGATCGTGTCCATCATGCCCGGCATCGAATCACGCGCGCCCGAGCGCACGGACACGAGCAGCGGATTGTTCAGGTCACCAAACGTCTTGCCCGTCTGCTTCTCGAGGGCTGCGACGCCCGCTTCCATCTGCGACCGGAGCGCGGCCGGATACGTCCGCTTGTTGGCGTAGTAGTAGGTGCACACGTCGGTCGTGATGGTGAAGCCCGGAGGCACGGGCAATCCGATGCGACACATCTCGGCGAGGTTGGCACCCTTGCCGCCCAGAAGCGGCTTCATCGAGCCGTTGCCGTCCGTCTTGCGACCGAACTGGTACACGAATTTGTTGACCGTACCTTTAGCCTTTGCCCTGGTCGTGCTCTTCACTGACACCTTCGACCTACGAACGCTCTTCTTCGCCGTCTTCGCCGTCTTCTTCTTCGCCATCTATGACTCCATTACTCCGCTGCTACGATCTCGGAAATATCACCGAGCTGTAAAATCAACCGTTCCAACCGCTTCATCAACCGCAACCTCGCCTGCCGAAGCGCGGGGTCCTCTGCCATGACGAACACGTCTGTAAAAAACTTCGCCACGGCGGGTTCAAACTTCGCCGCCTCCTGATACGCCTCTTTGTAGCCCGTGCCGCTGGTGACGGCCTGCTCGATCACCGCCTGCCGCTTATCGATTTCCGCCAGCAGCGCCAACTCGGCCGGGTCGGTCAGCACCGATCCCAACCCTTCACTGCCGGCATCGTCTCCCGGCAACTCGCGTGCGATGTTGCGCACACGCTTGAAGGCCGTCGCGAGCGCGCGAAACGACTCGGAGGATGCGACTGCCGGCAAGGCGGACACGTTGGCTTCCAGATCGCGCACCGGTCGCAGGGCTCCGGTCGCGCCCGAGGCCAGCACGGCGCGCACGTTGCGGCGATCGGCCCCACGCGCCACCAGCACGTATTCAAGCCGTTCGCGCAGAAATGCGGTCAGGTCGTTCCACGCCTCCTCGGCCATCACATGCCCATCGCCCGCGTCGGCGGCGGCATACCCCTTGACGGCACGTGTGACAAGCGACTCGAGGGTGGGCCGCACGGTGAGCCCGGTCAGGGTCTCGAGATCGAGCAGGATGCGCAGCACCCCGTGGGCCGCACGACGCAATCCAAACGGGTCGCGTGATCCGGTCGGCCGCTCGCCCGCGTGAAAGAGGCCGGCGATCGTGTCGAGTTTGTCGGCCAGCGAGACCGCCGCCCACGTCGCACGCCCTTCGCCCAGCTGGGCGACAGTCGGCGAGCCCGATTTTTCAAGACTCACGGGCTCGTAGTGGTGATAAATCGCCTTCCACACCGCTTCGGGCGCGCCGCCTTCGCGCGCATACACGCCGCCCATCACGCCCTGCAGTTCGGTGAACTCGCGCACCATGTCAGTCGCCAGGTCGGCTTTTGCCAGACGTCCGGCCTGCACAGCCTGACCCGCAACCTCCTCGGACTGCCCGAACACGTCCGCCGCGATCCATCCGGCCAACGCGGCTACGCGCTCGGCCTTTGCGCGATACGAGCCCAGCGCCTTGTGGAACGTCAGCGTATCGAGTCTGGGCAACCGGGCCTCGAGCCCAAGCGCCTTGTCGGACTCCCAGAAGAACCGCGCATCGCGCAGACGGGCCGTGACGACGCGCTCGGCGTTGACGGCGATGGCGCGTGTATTGGTGCCCTGGGTGTTGGTCACTGCCAAAAACGACGGCATCAGCCGATCGTCGGAGGCGACTACCGGGAAGAAGTGCTGATGATGGATCAGCGTGGTCGTCAAGACCTCAGGCGGAAGCGAGAGGAACTCGGCCGAGAACGACCCCGCCACCACACCCGGGTATTCGACCAGGTCCGGCACTTCCTCAAGCAGCGCTTCGGCTTGCAGCGACTGGTGCAGCAACATGCGGCCGCCCAGCTTGCGTGCCTGCGCATCGAGCTCGCGCATGATGCGGTCGCGGCGTTCGATGCGCGACAGGAACACAAAGTGTTCGGCGAGTTTTTTCTTGTACTCGTCAAAGCCACGCACTTTGATGGCGCGTCCGGCGCGTCCACTGGATGCGAGCACGCGGTGGCCGTAGGTCACTGCGCCCGACGTCACGTCCTGCACCCGCACACCCGCCGCCAGGCTTGTGCGCGAAATCGTGAATGGCACCACGCGCCCGCCATAGAGGAACAGCAGCCAGCGAATCGGCCGGCCAAACACCAGTTCGCCGCGGCCGTCACCCAGCTCGGCGTCCCAGTGCATCTGTTTCGGGAACGGCAACGTGCGCAGTACCTGCGTCAGCACATCCGGCAGAACGTCAACGGTCGCCCGTCCACGCGTCTGCTTCTTGAATGCGAGGTAGGTGCCCTTTGTGTTGGTCACCTGCGTGAGGGCGGCAAAGTCCACGCCGTTCTTTTTCGCAAACCCCAATGCCGCCGGCGTTGGCGTGGTGCCGTCGGGACCAAACGCTGCAGACACCGGAGGGCCCATCAACGTTTCGTCGCGGTCGTCCTGCCGATCCATCAGTTCAGGTACACACGCCGCCAACCGGCGCGGAGTGCCGTGCACTTCGATGGCGTCGGTGTTGGGCAGTTGATGATCCGCGAGCGCTTTGCGCAACGTCTCGCTCAGCTGCTGCGTCAGTGTGGGCAACCACGAGGCCGGCAGCTCTTCGAGCCCCAGTTCAATCAGGAGTTCACGATCCATGGTTCGACCCTTCGACGCGCTTGGCTTGCTCAGGGCGCGCTGCGTCAGACAATTCAAGTGGATCTGCTGTCCAGGCTTTCGCAATGGCGACGGCCAGTTGGCGGACGCGCAGGATGTAGGCCGTGCGTTCGGTCACCCCGATGCTGCCGCTGGCATCGAGCACGTTGAACGCGTGTGAACACTTCAGTGCGTGGTCAAGCGCCGGCAACACCAGGCCCGACTCAAGCAGGGACTTCGCAAAGTCGTAATACTGCGTGAACAAGTCGCGATGGAACTCGGCGAAGCGGCCCGGCGGCAGCGTCGGCACCTGGCCAAACGCGTACTTGGACTGCTGCACTTCGTCCTTAAGCCGCACCTCGCCGTAGGTCACGCCCTTGGCCCACTCGAGGTCGTAGACGTTGTCGACGCCCTGCAGCGACATCGCAAACCGCTCGAGGCCGTAGGTCAGTTCAACCGAGATGGGCGCCAGGTCCTGACCGCCCGCCTGCTGGAAGTACGTGAACTGCGTAATCTCCATCCCGTCGTAGAGCACCTGCCAGCCGATACCCCATGCGCCCAGTGTCGGCGACTCCCAGTTGTCTTCTTCAAACCGCACGTCGTGGGCACGCAGGTCGATGCCACACGCTTCGAGACTTTGCAGGTAGAGATCCTGAATGTCGTCGGGCGCCGGTTTGAGGATCACCTGGAACTGATGATGTTTGAACAGGCGGTTCGGATTTTCGCCGAATCGTCCGTCGGCCGGGCGCCGTGAGGGCTGCACGTAGGCCACATTCCACGGCTTGTCGCCGAGCACCCGCAAAAACGTCTCCGGGTGCATCGTGCCCGCGCCCATCTCGATATCCATCGGCTGCTGTATCAAGCAGCCCTGGGCTGACCAATAGTCCGACAACTTGAAGACCAAATCCTGAAACGTCACTACGGCCTCAACTCCCTCACCACTCGCGCGGATCGAATTTCCCGCTCAAGGTGCATCGCAATCAAACGCGCGTGCACCGCTTCCAGCTCCCGCAACGGGCCTTGGTCCGCGCCCTGGTCGGTGACCACGGATGGTGAATCCTCAGCCGCCCGCCGCAACCATCGAAACGCCTCACGCGACATCGTCAACGCCCCATGCCCGCATCGGGCGCAGACAAACTGCCAGTCGCCCGTGTCGAGCACCGCGCCGTCGGCCAGCGTCTGGCCGCATCGCGCGCACATGGTCAGTGCCGGGTACACCCCTTCGAGTCGCAGCAACCAGAACTCGAAGTACCGCGCCAGACACTCGGCCGACCCCGCGCGGCCCAGGGCATCACCCACCGACGCGGCCAAGCGATACAGCCGCTCGTTGGCCATCGCGTCGGGCGCCCACTCATCAACCAACTCCGCGAAATAACTCGCGTAGCCCAGTGCGCTCGCGCCATCACCCGGCGCTCGGCCCGCCGAGGCCCCCATCGAACTGGTGGCCGGTTCGATGCGTTCGAGCCGCACCAACTCGCGCCCTTCGCGCTCCACATAGGTGACCCGCCCGCGGGTGAAGGGTTCGAGTGCCGCGCCGAATCTGCGTCGCGAGTTCGACGCGTTTTTCGCCACGCCCCGCTTCTTGCCCCGGTCTTGCGTGAGAAACACCACAATCCGATCGGCCTCCGAGTACCGATACGTGCGCAGCACAATCGCCTCGGCGCTGTGTGTCTTCATCCTGTGTGCAGGAACCGGATGAACACGGTTGCCAATCCCAGGAACGACAGAAAGCCGAACACGTCGGTCAGCGTCGTGATGAAGACCGATGACGCCAGCGCCGGATCGATTTTGGCTGCGCGCAGTCCCAGCGGGATCAGCGTGCCCGCCACCGCCGCGATGAACATGTTGATGATCATCGCCATGCCGAGAATCGCGCCAAGCGCCCAGTCATCCGCCAGCAGCCACGCGCCAAGCACCGCGACCAGGCCCAGCGCAAACCCGTTGCCCAGGCCCACCAGCGCTTCCTTGATGAGTGCCTGACGCGCGTTACCCCACGTCAATTCGCCCAGCGCGATGCCGCGCACAACCACCGCCAGTGTCTGCGTCGCCGCGTTGCCGCCCATGCCGGCCACGACCGGCATCAATGCCGCGAGCGGCAGCACTTTCGCGATCGTGCCGCTGAAGCGGCTGACAACAAATGCCGCGATGAATGCCGTGCCCAGGTTCACCAGCAACCACGGCAAGCGTTTCTTCAGCGACTCGAGCGGCGGCGTCAGCACACCGTCTTCGGCCGAGACGCCGGCCAGCCGGAACACGTCCTCGGTCGCTTCATCTTTCAACACGTCAATGACGTCATCGACCGTGATGACACCGACGAGTTTGTTCTCCGAGTCGACGACCGGGATGGCGAGCAGGTTGTACGACGCGACCAGCCGCGCGACTTCCTCCTGGTCCGTGTC
>JBKJTD010000159.1:0-21786 GCA_046590915.1 Vicinamibacterales bacterium | reverse complement strand
CACGCCGCGACCACCGACGTCCCGATCAGCAGCGGCAGCGCGAATCGCGCCGACAGAACTGCCACACCCCACAGGATCGCGAGAATGACGACCGGGACACCGGCCAACCACGCTTGGCGGGTCGGCCACGCGAGCCCGCCGCTGGCCTGGTCGACGGCAATCCAGTCCACGAGGGCGCCGAGTTGACGTGCATCTCCAACGGGGACGTAGGCCGGTTCGACGGCAAAGGTGACCTGTGTGGCTGCGCGCCCGCTCCGCGCAGGCAACTCCAGGCGGCGCTCCACGAAGTCGGCCGCCAGCTGTTCCCGAGCGACCGTCACTCCGTCGACCGCGATGACCACCCCGGGGGTCGACCCATCGGGTCGCGCGGCGCGGTATCGGATCACCATCGCCGTCGGACGGCTCCGGTCGAGTCCCGCCAGGACGAGGCCAAAGGTGGGCCGGGACCACGCATACGTCAGACCGTCGGAACTCCGCTCAGCCCCATACAACCCTGACAGCACTTCGCGATTAGGATCGCCAGAAAAATCCACGCGCACGGCCGGCCGTAGCGTCGCCGACGCGATCAGCCCCACAGCCAACGCGCCGATTGTGGCGACCGCAAAGACGGCGCTCCTTGCGAGGCGATTCATGTGCGCGACGGACTGACGATGGAGCGGTAGAGGTGTTCGTATTCCGCCGCCACAGCCGCCTGGCTGAAGCGGCGTTGCAGCACGGCGGCGGTGTGCGAGGCCGTGCGGCGTTCTGCGCGGAGCGCCTCACTCAGCGCGCGCGCGAGCGTTGGCCCGTCGCGGCGCGGCACCACGGTCACATCACCCTCAAATAGTTCCTGCAGCTCGAGGCCGCCCGGATGGTCGGCCGAAACAACCGGTGTTCCCGACGCCAATGCCTCGACGGCGACCGTCGGCAACGCTTCCAGCAGTGACGGCAGCGCGAACACGTCCGCGGCCGCCGTGTAGGTGGCCACGTCCTCGTTGGCCACGAGCCCCGCAAACGTCACGCGATCACTGATGCCCAGTGTCTTCGCCTGTGCCTCAAGTGACTCCCGCAGTGCACCGGTTCCGCAGATCACGAGCCGCACGTCGCGGAGATCGAGCGCCGCAACGGCATCGAGCAGGTATGCCTGCCCCGCGAGCTCGTGCAGGCGCTTCACGTTCACGATCAGGAATCGCTCCGTGATTCCAAGGTCCTTCCGCAGCGCGGCTCGCGCCCCGGACTCGCGGGGCGTGAACGATGCGGCCACCGCAGGATAGACCACCGAGAGGCCCGGTCGGTCGAGCTCCAGTTCACGGGCCCGTTCCATCAGCCGGCGGCTGTAAAACGTCACCGCTCCCGCACGCATGTACGCGCGACGGAAGAAGTCGATCGGCCACCGTTTCTTGTAGTGCCAAATTTCCGTGCCATACATCGTCAGCACATACGGCACGCTGTGCTGGCGCGCCCATGAGGCCGCCGCTTCGATGAGGAGACCGTTGCTGTGCAAGTGCAGGAGATCTGCGCCCCTGGCCACCTGATCGAGGACGCGGTGGATGTGGCGCGTGAGTATCCATGCGTCCACGCGCAGCGCGCCGAGGATGCCGTCACGCGTCCGGCGCGGCACCCAAGTCACCGGACCTGCATCGGGCGCGGCCGGCACGCCACCCTGAGCGGGTGGATGTGACACGTAACCCACGTCGTGTCCGCGTTCCATCGACCAGACCCCGGCCTGTGCCGGCAGGATCGCGTTGGCCGCTTGATCGGGCGGCAGGTGAGGCGTCACATGGATGATTCTCATCGTCTCGTCACGCGACCCGCGTCGTCCATCGTGTGTGGAAATCACGGAAGGTGAGTGCTTCGGCGCCGAGTTCCCGGGTGGCGTACGTCAGGAACGCGCCGAGTCGCTCGTAAAACGCATCCAGGTCGGCCTGAGTCTTGTTGTACGGACTGCCACCCGCAATGACTTCAGAGGAATGGAAGAGAAGATTCAGAATCGGCGCACCACGATCGACCAACCGTCGCCCGAGTGCGCACATGTCTGCGGCTGAAGTATACGACGGGCGAAGCCAGTGCACCTGCGCGATACGGGCGAGCCGAAGGGCGCGTTTGGTCGTGTAGTTGAACGGCGCCCGGGCATAGGCGTGGGCGAGCCACGCGGGCACGGCTCGATCGAGCGCTGCCGAGATCGGAAACTCCAGCACGTTGCTGGTACCCGGCCGGGTGGCATGGTCGTACGCGAGGTAATACGGCGTGAGCGGCGCGTCGACAAAGTCGGGCCCACCCTTGTGGGCTTCATAGAACAGCGGGGCCACACTTGAATCGATGAGGTAACCCTGTTGTTCGAGTGAGGACACGTGGGACGCAGAAAATCCAAACCGGCCCGATCGATACGAGACGGGACGCGTGCCGATCGCGTCCGTGATCGCCTGTGTCAGCGACGACAACTGCGCATCAAACTGCGACAGAGGCAGTTGCAACGCATACGGGTGTCGACGCACGTCGTCATCGGTGCAAGGCGGTGTTTCCCACGCGTGATGATGGGCGCCGATTTCGCAGTTACCCTGCGCGTGAAGGCCGCGCAGGACCTCCGCCGATCGTTGGTCGGTCGCGACCGGATGCGTGATGACGTACGTGGGACGCACGCCATGCCGCAGGAAAAAATCATGGAGTGTGCCGAGCGCGTGGATGTTCTTGAAGTTCTGGTGGATCCGGGCCTGAAGGTCCCACTGATTGTCGCCCTCGGTATCAATTGCGACGAGCAGGGCCGGACGTGCCTGACTCATCGGTCCTGATCCGAGTCGCCGAGGGTCACATGCCAGGTGTCGGTCTGTTGATAGAACGCCGGCGGCGGCTCAACCGCGTTCACTTTGGCCACAAACTCCATCGTGGACTTCACCGCGAAATACCCCGACTGGCGGAGCCACTTGCGGTACCCGGCGTGCATCGCGAAGCCTCGAATCTTGTCCGAGTTGGCCGCGCGCGCTTCGCGATCCACCCACCGCAGGAGCGTCAGCATGCCGACGTGATCGTCCGGGGCAGTGAGCCAATCGACGATGATCGTCACGCGACCGCGAGCTTCCTGCACATGCCGGTAGACGATGTAGCCGGCCGCCTCGCCACCTCGTTCAAGCACCGCAATCGTGTACCGCACGTGTGGCGCCTGGATGTATTTCCAGTTCAGATACGCCGCATCACGTTTGACGATGAACGCGAAGTGCGGCGATACACGCGCCCAGAGGGCATCAAACTGTTGATCGAAGTGGCCAATGACGCGCACTTCGCCCTGGAGCGGACGCGTGCGGGAGATCAGCCGAATCCACGGCAACGTAATCGCCGAGAGCAACCTGTTCGCGCCGACCGACCATCCGGGCCGGCGCAGGGCGCGGCGTGTCAGTGGCTTCACAAAACAGGGTACCGGTCCCACGTCGGGCCAGCGAAGTTTGCCGAACAGTCGATACGACGAGTCCGAGAGGCCGAGACCGAGCGAGGCGCCGACGTTGCGATCCCACGTGCGGAACAACACTTCCCCGAGGCCCTGACGCTGACGTTCCGGCGCCACCATGACGTCCATGCCCCAGGCCGCGTCAATTTCCTTGCCCTGCACCAGGAGCTTCACGGGCATCGTGGCGTACTGGCCGACGACGGTCTGTCCTTCGCGCGCGAGCCAGATGAGCGGGCCGTCGGACGGCATGTGGGGATTCCGCTTGTACTGCCAGTCCCAACGAAGGCGGTTTGCGTCGGCGGAGTCGACGCCAAACACGCGCCGATACAACGCCTCCACGTGGCGTTTGTCGTCCGTTCGATACCGACTCACCTCAGCCATGGGTGCCCGACTCCAGGACGTATTCCATATTACTGATGAAGATGTCGCGTGTGGCTTCGCTGTCGCGCACCCATCGCCCCAACGCGCCAGGCATGTTGCGCACGGTGGATGTCGAATGCAGTTCCTCGCGAACGATGGTCAATCCCGCGTCCGCAATTTGTTTGCGAAGCCGCGTGACAGTAACCAGTTCCAGCAGGTCGTCATGTTTCCAGATGCCGTTGCGCGCATCGCGGATGAACGAGTTCTCGTGCGCCGGCTCCTTGAGCGTCCATGGCGCGTAGCGCGCGAGCAGCCGGAATGTACGGAAGGCGATCCAGCGGCCGGTGATCAGATGCAGCGGGATCTGCACCTTGAGTCGCGGCAGATGCGCGCCTGCGAAGGAGAGATACGGCGCGGTCGAGAGCAGGAACCGCGCCCCCGGCGCCATGACACGGCGGCACTCGCGCAGATAGAGGTCAGCCTCGGCCACATGTTCGATCACCGCATGGGAGAGCACGAGGTCGAAGGATTTTTCGGCAAACGGCAGATACATTCCGTCGGCCTGCAGGAAGTGCAGATGGGGCAGACTGCGCTCGCGTGCGAGCCGCACACCGGCGTCGCCGAATCGGTTGACGGGATCGATGCCGACCACAAACGACGCGTGTTCCGAGAGTGACAACGGCATGCCGCCACCGCCACATCCGGCGTCCAGGACGCGTCCGTCAACCGGCACGCCGGCGCGATCGAGGAAGGCCAGAACCTTGGCCGACCGATAGTACTCAAAGAGGGCGTAGTCGTACTCCGAGCGGAACCGCCGGTCTGCGTGCGACTTGATCAGGACGTCATTTATCTCGCGCACGTGTGCCGGGTCCGTCCGGAAACTTCATGATGAGCGCCGCGCGGTCCGGTCCAGGGGTTTGCTGAACGTCGAACTCCGTAAGCACGCGGCGCTGGGGATAATGCTGGAGCACGTCGAGGATGACATCACCCTCGTACCCGGGCTTCGGCAGCGTATACGAAAGTATATAGCGGGCATCGTCTCGCTCAAGGCGGTCCGCGTAGTTGCCGAACCCGCGGCCGACAAACACCGGTGCGATCGCGTTCTCGAGCGATAACCCGTTGGCGAGTTTGCCGTGGACCAGAGTGCCCGGAGGCAGGAGGTCGCGTAACAAGCGCGAGGCGTCGTGGTTCAAGAATGTCCGCGACTGCGCCCAGCCGACAAACAACGCGAGATCCGTTCCGCACGACACGATGACGATCACCGCGGCAGCCACGGGGCCAAGTGCCCACCTGCCAAGCCAGGCGCTGACACGGGTGCGATACACCCAGCACAACACGCCAGCCGCAATGGCGAGCCCGGCCGCGGTCGCCACGGTCCGCGTGTATTCGTTGAGGCGAATTTCGTCAATCCAGACGACCCGTAGGAAGCTCCCGGCAACCAGATACGCCAGGGGAATGGCCATCAGGGAAACCAGCCCCCCAGCGCCCAGCGGCGACGGCGCACCGTGCACCCGAATGCGGCCCCAGTACAGGCCTGCGAGGGCAATGACTGCCGGCACAAACATGACATACCGCCGCTCATTGCCCGAGTCGTGAATGACGAGTTCGAGCAGGCCCACCATCAGCCACAACACCGCGAGGCGCGAGGCCGGGGGAGCAGTGGTCCAGCGGTTCACTGTGGCAAGTGTGGCAACCACGGCTGCGACCAGGACGAGCCACATCCTGCTGAACGCCCCATGCGACAGCAAGTACGTCACGCGGTTCTGAAAATCAGCCAGGCCGTAACTCGGCTTCCGGGTCACGCTCATCTCCCAGTTGTAGAACTGGAACTCGGCCCAGTACGGCACCACCAGGATCGCGAGGGCGACCGCGCCTGCGGCGCACATGCCTGCCAAGATGGGAAGGTGGGTGGCGTGGGTGGTGTGGGTGGCGTAGGCGGCGTAGGTCGGATGGGAGTCTTCGGAGCCGCCGGGCTTCAGCCAGGCGAATGGCCGCGATAGCCACCACGTGGTGATGGCCTCGAGCACCAGCGCCGCCACAAAAAACGCTGCGGCGGCCTTTGTGAAAAACGCGGCCACGGCTGCGGCTCCTGCCAAGACACCTAGCGCGATCGATCGCGTGCGCGAGCCGGTCGTAGTGGCCAGCGCGTACGCGGCCCAACTGACCACGATGAATGCGGTCATGGTGGATTCCATCAGTGCCGCGCGGTTCCACATCACGAACGTGTAGCTGGTCGTGAGGAGCACGCCGCCAAACAGCGCGGCGTTGCGGCCGGTGACCGCCCACAGGCCGGCCATGAGAGCAATGATCGCGACGATGCCCGACGCGGCAGGAACGAGGCGTGCCTGCCAGGTGCCCACACCAAACGCAGAAAACGACGCGTACTCAAGCCCTGTGAACACCGGCGCAATAAACACCGGATTCCACGCGTCAGTCCGCCACGCGCCAACCAGGACCTGATTGCGCGCATTGTGCACCCACGCCCCCTCGTCGTGCCAGACCACGCCGACATCCTCCTCCGGAGGCGGGTCAGCAGTCAGCCACAGCCCGCGCAACGTGATGGCGCCCAGGAGCACGAGGGTAACGATCACCCAGAAACGGAGGCGTGCACTCACGGGTGTCGCCTCCAGATCTCGAAGCGTTCCAGGTCGGCCTCGCGAGAGTAGTGGGTGGTGAGCCACGCATCGAGCGCCGCGGTCGCATGAAAAAACTCGGACGAATGCTGACCATTCGGTCCCCAACTGTCGTGCTGCAGCGCGACGAGGACGGGACGAGTGCGCTGGAGATCAGCCAGCAAACCTGCAGTGCCATAACCCAGGCGACCAGCGGCAAATTCCAGCATGATCGGCTGACTCCAGTGGAATCGTGACGCGCTGCGACGCTCGGCGATCACATGGACTCCTGGAGAATATCCGAACACGTAAATCGCATCGTCAGGCTGCGTCGTCGTCCGCGCCATATCGGCCAACTCCGCAATGGCCGACGCGACGAACTTGTCCTCAGGACGATTGCCGAAATATCGCAGATACTCGGCGCGCGGTGTGGCGCCGGTGAAGGCGCCCCAATCGCGTTCCACATCGCGCTTGAGTTCCTCAAATCCCGAGACCCGATGCGCAGCATAGAGAACGACACCCGCCGACAACAGCGCGATGCTCATACGGCGACGACGCAGCAGCGCAAACGCAGGCACGAGTCCGGCACCTGCGGCGAGCGCGAGCGCAGGAGCCGCCTGCACAAAATACTGCGGCAGGTTCCGCGCCCCGTTGATGAGGATCGACATCCAGACGGCGACGAGCCATGCGACGATCACCACCGGGCTGTGATGATCGCCGTGACCCGTTGACCGTCGCCACAGCACGAGGCTGATGATGGCGCCAAGGCCGCCGACAAACCACATCGCGTCATTGCGCGCGCGGGCGACGGGAAAGGACACGGCGTACGTCAGCAAGCCGCCCACACCGCTGTAGGTGTCTCCGGAGTAGGCCGCGTTGTAGGCGATGGTGGCCAGATACAGATCGGGCAGCGCGCCGATGGCAAACATCAGGGCGAGTGGCACGACGACCATCAGCGCGCCCGCAGTACCGATGGTCGTGACCTCGCGCCAGAATGCGCGCGCGTCCCAGCGGCCATCGCGGGGCCACGCCGCGATCGCCGCAAGTGCCGGCGCGGCATACGCCGCCGCATTCGGCTTGAGCCAGAACGCGACGCCCAGCAACACGCCGCACCCGATGAGATGACGCGTGGCTCGACTCCTCGTTGCCAGCAAGGCGACCGCTCCGGTGATGGCGAGGGCGACAAAGGTCTCCGATTGTGCGCGCACAAACACGCCGCCGAGGCGCTGGGTGAGCGCAGGATTGCCGAACAGGAGAAAGGCCCCTGCGGCTCCGTAGCCGATGTCTGCCGTGAAACGCCGATGCCCGATCACGATCAGCAGGCCGGCGATCATGGCCGCGACCACGAGGTCGGCAATTGCGACAACGGACTCGTGGGGCCAGATCGACCACAACGCCGCGTAGATGACGTGAATGCCCGGGGGCTTCTGGTCCCACGCGCCGGCGTAGGGGACGTCGCCAGCCAGCAGTCGCACGCCGGCGTATGCATACAGCCCCTGGTCACTTGCCATCGGCTGCGCGACCGACGGCAGTCGCAACAGCCAGAGACTGACGAGACACACGAGCCAGATCCAGCGGGAGGGCAACACCGGTTGAATTATAGTGCTCAGGTGTCGTCCCTTCCGCTGCCCGACCTCTCGATGGTCGTGCCGACCTACAACGAACGCGATCGGCTTACGGAGCTTGTGACTGCGGTCTTTGCCGCGGCAGACGCCCGGGGGTTGGCGCTCGAACTGGTGGTGGTCGACGACAATTCGCCTGACGGCACAGGCGCACTCGCGGACGAACTGGCGACGCGTCACCGGATGCGTGTGGTGCATCGTGCCGGCAAACTCGGCTTGGGCACGGCGGTCGTCGAAGGTTTCAGCGTGGCGTCGGCTGATGTGGTCGGCGTGATGGACGCCGACTTCAGCCATCCGCCCTCGCTCGTGCCCGTGTTGTTTGCCGCCTTTCGAGAAACGGGCGCGGACGTGGTGGTCGCGAGCCGCTACGTGCCCGGTGGATCCACGCCGGACTGGCCCTTCAAGCGGCGAGTGCTGTCGCGCACAGCATGTCTGCTGGCGCGGGGACTATCACCCATTCGAGATGCCGCCTCCGGGTTCTTCATCATCCGGCGGGAGGTGGCGCGTTCGACCACGATCAAAGCCGGCGGCTTCAAAATCTGCCTCGAGTTGATCGTCCGGAGTGGCGTGCGTCGCTTGGTCGAGTTACCTTACCGCTTTGATGACCGCGAACTCGGCGAAAGCAAGATGAGCATGCGTGAGGCCGCCGGCTATCTTCTGCAGTTGCGCGACCTCTACCTCGGTCGTCTTTCCGGACCCCGCCGCGAACGCCACGATTATCGACGCCTGTCGGCCGACGACGTCGCCACGCTTCAACGTCCATGAAGCGGTTGGGCTTGCTGTCGCTGATCCTGCTCGCACAGTTTGCGGCGCTCGAAGCAGGGCTCCGCTGGCACGGCGGGTCGGAAGCGTCGCCGGCATTCCAGCAACTGTTCATGCAGGATCCACGCGTGGGTCATCGCCTGCGCCCCGGAGCTGCGGCGCGATACACGACGCCTGAGTTCAGCACGGACATCGTCATCAGTCCCGAGGGCGTTCGCGACAAGGATCCGATTGGCGTAAAGGCCCCGGGCGAACGGCGCGTGGTGATTCTCGGTGATTCGCTCGTGTTGTCCGTGCAGGTGCAACAGGCGCAGACGTTTGCCGAACTGCTGGAGCGCGGGCTGAACGCTGAGGCCGGCGGCACCACCTGGCGCGTCATCAACGCGGGCGTGCAGGGATACGGCCCGGTGGACGAATGGCTCTTCTATAAGAATGTCGTCGTCCCCCTTGAGCCGGACTTGGTGCTGATGATGGTCTTTGTCGGCAACGACGCCGTCGAAGCGCACGACAAGGAGAACTGGATTGCGGCTGATGGGCGTCCGCAGGGGCAGACCTCCGAGGCCGCGGCCACCGCAGTGCGCCGCGTAGTGCGGTCGAGCATGGTCCTGCAGAACGTGCGGTTGCGCTGGGACTTGATCAAGGGCACGGTCGCCGGACCTGGCACCGAACGCCCACTGACGACATACCTGGCCGAGGCGCCGCCCGAAGTCTCAAACGGTCTTGCCGTCAGCCGACGGGCATACGGGTTGATCGCCTCCGCTGCCACCGCGCGCGGGGCCCGCGCGGGCCTCGTGTTGATGCCTGCACGATTCCAGACCGACGATGCCGACTTTGGCAGGCTTGAAGCGATCGTCGCTGGGACGGGAGGGCGGTTGGTCCGTCACGCGGCGACGGAGCGTTTTGCCGAAGCGCTGGCGCCGCTGCAACTACCGATTCTCGACCTCCTGCCTGTGTTGACCGCGCAACCGGATCGCGCGGGCCTCTTTTTTCAGCGCAATGTGCATCTCACCCCGCGCGGCCACACCGTGGTGGCCTCGGCGCTTGAGGCATTTGTGCGTTCGGCATTTCCCGATCGCGACTGATGGTTTTCACGTCGCTGCACTTCGTCGTGTTTTTTGCGGTCGTATATGCCGTGTATCGCGCGGTGCCCCATCGCGCGCAGAACTGGTTGCTGGTCGTCGCCAGCTACTACTTCTATGCCGCGTGGGACTGGCGGTTTTTGTCGCTCCTCATCGGATCGACTGTCGTGGATTTCGCGGTCGCGCAGGCGATCGAGCGGGCAGACGATCCCGTGCGTCGGAAGCGTCTGCTCTGGTTGAGCCTCGTCTTCAACTTCGGGATGTTGGGGTTTTTCAAGTACTTCAACTTCTTCGCAGACGGATTGGCCGCGATGTTCGCCACGGTCGGGTGGCGTCTGGATCCCGTGACGGTCAACGTGATTCTGCCGATTGGGATCTCGTTTTATACATTCATGACGGTCAGCTACGTCATTGACGTCTATCGCCGCGAGATTCCGGCGTCACGGTCCCTGCTCGACTTCGCGGTGTTTGTCGCCTACTTCCCGCACCTGATCGCCGGTCCGATTCTTCGCGCGTCCCTCCTGCTGCCGCAGATCAGTCAGGCGCGCCGCATCAGTCGCGAACAGATCAGTCACGGTCTGTGGCTGATTGCGTGGGGCGTCTTCCAGAAGATGTTTGTCGCCGACAATCTCGCAGATCTCGTGGCGGCCGTGTATGGTCCGGGCGCCGATCCGACCGGGGGCGACGTGCTGGTGGCCACCTGGGCGTTTGCGTTTCAGATCTACGGCGACTTCGCCGGCTACTCCAACATGGCCCGCGGCATGTCGAAGCTGATGGGTATCGAGCTCAACGTCAATTTCCGGTATCCGTATTTTGTCTTGTCCCCGCAGGAGTTCTGGCGCCACTGGCACATCAGTCTGTCCACGTGGCTGCGCGACTATCTCTACATTCCGCTCGGCGGCAACCGCGGAACGTCGTGGGACACGAAACGGAATCTGTTTATCACCATGGTGCTTGGCGGGCTGTGGCACGGCGCTGCGTGGACGTTTGTGTTGTGGGGTGTCTATCAGGGTCTGGTCCTGGGCGTGGCCCGGACCATCGCGACGTTCGGCATCGGGCTGCGACAGACCTGGCAGAAGGTGGCCATCGGCGTGGTGATGTTTCACGTCACATGTTACGGGTGGCTGATTTTCCGCGCGCACTCGGCAGGGCAGGTGCTGGATTTCACCCGACGCCTCGTCACCGATCTCACCTTTACGTCGGCCACCGTGCAGTCACTGTTCGAGCCGCTGCTCTGGATCGTGATGCCGCTGCTCGTCGTGCACATCTGGCAGGCCAGGCACGACGATGAGGCCGCGGTGTTCCGGTTGCCGATCCCGATTCGATATGCGATTTACGGAGGGGTCTTCTGGCTGGTGCTGGTCTTCGGCGACTTCGACGGCGCCGAGTTCATCTACTTCCAGTTCTGACCGGCGCCTCAGTGCCGCGCGTCGGTCACGCGAGCGCCGAACAACATGCGCGTCGCAATTTCCCACGCCACGGGGAATTTGGTGACCGCGAGCTTCATGACATCGCCTGAGTGACGCGCGAGGTAGGACGGGCGCAGGAAGAACCGGCGCTTCGCGCGATTGATCGCCTCCATCACCACGCGCTCGTCGAGGCCGTTACCCGAAAGCAGATAGTACGAATATTCCATCTTCGTCCAGTCTTCGCTGGCGAGCAGGCCATCGCGTTTGGCCTTGTTGTACAACTCCGTCCCCGGGTAGGGCACGGCCGGGTAGAAGTTGGCAAAGTCGGGATCAAGGTCAATCGCGTAGTCGATGGTCCGGTCGAGGGCTTTGGCGTCTTCACCCGGATACCCCAGGATGAAGAACCCGAACGACTTGATGCCGGTCGCGCGCATGTTGATCAGAGCCTTGCGGATCTTCTCGCTCTCAAGCTTTTTCATCATGTCTTTGCGGGTCTCGTCCGATTCGGTTTCGATGCCCAGCGCGAGCATCCAGCAGCCCGAACGCTTGAGCCGATCCACAAACGCCGGATCCTGCAGATTGTCTGCGCGGGCGTTGCCGAACCACTGCACATCGAGGCCGCGCGCAATGATCTCTTCGCAAATCGCGCTGAACGACTTCACGTTGAGTGTGACCGTGTCGCCCCACAAATAGAAGAACTTCACGCCGTGCGTGCGCACGATATACGCCATCTCGTCCACGATGGCAGCGGCCGATCGCTCACGGAACTTGTGGCCCTGATGGATGGGCGCCACGCAGAAGTCACACGTATACGGACACCCGCGCGAGGTTTCGACGATGACGTAGGACTTGTTGACGAGGGGGAGCGAATATTGCGAGAGGTCGAGCAGGTCCCACGCAGGCAGTGGTGCCTCAAGGAAACCCGTGAAGCTGCCGTGGGCCCGATGTGGGATGACCTCGGCGCCTCGACGATAGGTGAGCGCCGCGACGTTGCCGATTTCGTTCACCGACTCAAGCGACGCGAGTTCCATCGCGGCATCTTCGGGTTCGCCGACACACATGCCATCCACCTGCGGCGCCTTCGCCATGGATTCGGCCGGGGTCGTCGAGGCATGTGGACCAAAGCAGAACATCGGCGCGCCGAAATGCGCCTTGAGTTTCGCCATGGCCTGCGCATCCGCGACAAGCGTTGGTGTCGTGCTCGGAAAGAGGATCAGCGTCGGCGCGAAGCCTTCCTTGTCGAGCACAGCGACCAACTGGTCCACACTCTGGCGTGACGCCGTCAGGTCGACCAGGCGCACCTGTTGACCGCGCTGCCGCAGCAGGGCAGCCATGATCGCGAGCGTGTAGGGCGGCTTGGTGGTGCCCAACACTTCTTCGCGTTCCTGACAACGACCCTGGCGGGTGAACGCAATGCCGCCGACCAGCGGCGGATTGACGAGGAGGGTACGGTCACCGAGCATCGACATTGTCCAGTTCCACCTTACAGCAGCGTCGGCACACCGGGAACAGGCGCGAGTCGACGAGTTTTTTGCGCAACTCCATGTAGCGCGGACCGGTCCACACTTCCTCGAGCGACTGCGTGGTCAAGTCCCCGACTTCAAGACGGATGAACGGGCAGAAGTAGGCCTTGCCGGAGAAGGAGACGCGGGCGTAGAGAAATGGGTAGAGACAGCGGCCGGCGACCGGCGTGCCTGGTGTGTAGTAGTCGTCGACGATACCGGTGCGCACCTTGGGGCGCATGTCGAAGCGGATGCCCTTGTCGCGACACTTGGTCTGGAGGGCCTCCACCTGTGTGCGTACCCGGGCCGGATCGAGGCCGGGATCCTCGGTCACGTAGGTGGAGATGACCTTGGGATCGTCCGTGCCCAGAAGGGCAATCGTCTCCTGCACTTCGGTCGGCGTGCTGAACATGAGGTGGTTGAGCCCAATGGCGTCCACGCCCAGTTCCGCCGCGACGCCGACCATCTGATCGAGAACCTCAAGGGTCTCGTGCGCGACGGTCGTGTTGATACTGACACGCAGCGGCGCGCCCTTTCTGCGGGCGGCGTCCTGCAGACGTTTGAGGCCTGCGGACGTGCGCTCGAACGTGCCTTTGACGCCGCGTGCCTTGTCGTGCATTTCGCCCGGGCCATCAATCGACACGCTGATGTGCTTGAGAAATCCCGTGGACGCCAGATCGGCCAGTGCTTCCGCTCGTTCGTCACTGATGATGGTGCCGTTAGTGGTGAGGTACCCACACACGTAGCCCTTGTCCTTGAAGACACCCATGACGTCGAGGATGTCCTTGCGCATGAAGATCTCGCCGCCGGTCAGGCTGACTTGCAGGCCTTCCTGATCCGGAAACGCGCGCTGGAGGGTTTCGATCGGGAGTTCCTGCCGCCATTCACCCTCGAGGTTGAGAATGTCACCGACGTAGCAGAACTCGCACGTGAGGTTGCACCGCATGGTCGCTTCGTAGACCACGCCCAGGGGCAGGCGCCCCGCATCGCCGGTTTTTTCCCGCTCGAAGCGTTCGATGTGCCGTGCGTATTTCCGCTTGCGGTACTGCGCCCACAGGCTGGTCAGGGCCGGAATGCCGCGTGCGCGGCGGGCGACCGTTTCTCGAAGACGCGCGCTCAAATTCATGGAAGTTATTGCATCCGCCAGATCTCGACGACCGGACCGGGTCGCACAAGGGCCCCGTCCAGACGGGCGTCTTCGTTGTGCTCAAACGGCGCCACCGTGGTCGGTGCCGCCGCGCCCGCCGCCGGGTCATACGGCGAGAAGGTCACCATCAGGCGTCCGTCACGCGCCAGCGCCCGGTCAAACGACGCCAGCGATGGGTTGGCGACATTGTACCGCTTCACGACGACCCACTGCACTCCCAGCGCCCGGAGCGGTTCCAGTGAGGAGCCGTCGCCAAGGGCGTCAGGGGACACGTAGATTTTGTCGGTATCCAGCCCGCCGTCCCCCAGAAAAATCGTCCGGTAGGCCGGCGTCGGATAGGGCGAAAGGGACAGTTGCTTCTGAAACTTCACCGAGGCACGGGTTTCATCGCCCAGGTGCACACGCAACGCTTCAACCAACCCCTCGCGCGATTGCCGCAACGGGACGCTGTATGGCTGGACCAGCACGGCACTGCCTGCGGGGACATTCGTTTCGATCCACTGTTGGGCCAGCGTGCGCGTGTCGGTCTGGTTGAAGAATCGCCCGACGTGCACACTGGCCCACAGGCCGGGCATGGCCAACGCGATCAGAAACACGCCGCGCCACACCCATCGCCAGCGGCCGGTGGACGACAACACGACGCGGACGGCGAACGCCCCGGCACCCACAGCCACAAATGGCAAAATCGGATTGAGATACCGCGTAGCGGGAACGGTGTTCGAGATGAACAGCAGGAACGCAAGTGGGAACACTGCCACCACAATGTTTCGCCGTGTGAGCACGCCACCCTGGAACACCCCAATCGCCCAGAACACCAGCACCATAAGGGTGCGGTCCGCCGTCAGCATCTGCAGATAGGCCCAGAGCGATGGGAACAGTCCGGCGCCGGTTGCGCGGTCCATCACGATTTCGCGGTTCTGTGTGATGTCCACCCACGCGGTGCCCAGTTCCGGCAGCAGGAATGGCGACGCCGCAAAAAACACGAGCGTGGCAGCAAGTCCCGCGCGTGCGCCGTCACGAAGGCGGTCGCGCCACGTCACGTGCGGCTGTGTGAGGAGCACCAGTGCGACCGGCAGCGCCACAAACACCGCGTAATAGTGCGTGGACATCGCCAGACCCGACAGCGCGCCGGTGATCCAGATGTCACGCCGGACCGCCGCGCCGTCGATGGTGACGATGCGCGCGAGCCAGACATGGACGAGCACAATCAGCAGGGTGACCGGCACGTCGTGTTTCACGTAGTGCGCATCCATCACGGCAATCGGGGTCACGGCCATGAGCAATGCGGCCATTACACCAGCGACCGGACTGAACAGCCGCGACCCGAGTCGCCACACCGCCAGGACGGTGAGCACGCCACAGATGGCAGACAACAGTCGCCCCGATCGATAGAGTGCCGCCGGATCGAGAAAAAATTGCCGCTCAAATCCGGCGAGTGAGTCCCAGAGCCCAAGTACCAGTCCGGCGAGGAACGTCAGCCCCTGCCACGCAAAGAGCACATAAAAATACAACGTCGGATACAGGAAGTTGCCGGGGTTGAGCGTGCCGGTGCCGAACGTCAGCGCGCGATTCATGATCGCGACCTCATCCATGTTGTAGACGGCCGGAAGTCCGTACCCGATTGCCTGCGTGCGCAGCCAGAACGCGAGTGCACAGATGGCGGCGAGCAACAGCAGGATCCGTGGCCGGGTCATCGCAATCGCTCCGATCGACCGAGGACTCGCAGAATCAGCGCGCGCTCGGTGGGTCGCAAAAATCCGTTCATCGCGAGCCAGCCGCCAAAGATGACGGTGGTCGTGGCGCCGCGCGCCAACAGGCCGGTGAGTGGATCCATGTCGGGTAACATCGCGCCCGCAGCAGCCGCGACCACTCCGGCGAGCACCACCCGGGTGAGCCGGCCTGTTTCATATGTCATGGGGTAGTGGCGCCGCGCAAAGTGGCCGGCCACGACGGCGAGTGTGAGGTACGAGAGCACAAAAGCCGTCGCGGCCCCGATCAACCCGAACATCGGCATGAGCACCAGACCACTGAGCAGTCCTACTGCGGCTGCTGCAAACGTGGCGATGGGGTAATAGCGCGTCTGGCTGGTGAGGTTGAGCCCAATCGATGTCAGCAGATACACGCCCTGCCAAGTGACGCCAAGAGCAATCAGGGGAATCACCACCCGGGCCTGGTCATATTGTGCGGCTGACCACGGCGTTTCCAGCGTCAGCAGCCGAACGAGATCGCCCGCAATCGCCGTCACCCCAGCCGCCAGCAGGACCAGCACCGCCACGCCGTAGGTGGTGATCTTTCGGAACACATTCGGCGCGTCGGCCTCTCTCGCCGTCGCGTAATAAAACGGTGCCCACCCGGTCTCGAAGGCCGACAGGAACAACTTCACGGCCTGGCCGATGGTGGTGCTGATTTGATAGACGCCCAGACTTGAAAGCGGAAAAAACCAGCTCAGCAAATACTTGTTGCCGCCGTCGAGCGCCTGCTGCGCGAGGCCGTGCGGCAGGCGCGGCAGGCCGAACCGCAGCGAGGTGCGCAGCACATCCGGTGCAAAGACTGGACCGATCACGTCTCTCGCCCACGGCCACAGGACAGGCAGCAACACTGCGGTGACAATCAAATCGGCGAGCATGAGGCCAGTCACGCCCCACTGCATCCACAACACCAGCGCAATCCTGAGCAGCAAGGTCGCCGTGGATCGACCAAAGGTGAATGCGCTGAACGTAACAGCTGCCTTCTGCATGCGCATCATGTGAAACGGCACAAACGTGAACGTCAGCAGAAACATGTTCACGAGCACCAGCTGCAACGCGGGCAGGTACCGGGACGCGAGGTCTCCGAAGAGACCGCGGGCCAGCCACGGCGACGCCAGCAACGCGAGTGCCACGAGGGTGCCGCTGGCCGCCAGCAGAAACCACACCAGCGTGCTGCCGAGACGACGTCTGGCCTCGTCGGTGTCGCAGTCGAGGTAGTACCGCATGAAGGCACCGTCGAGGCCGAACCGAAACAGGATCTTCGACACTGTCTCGACGACAAGAAGCAGCGCAAGCGCACCGTAGTCCTCCTGCGTCAGGACGCGGAAGTACAGCGGCAGCAGCAGGTATCCGGCCACCGTGACGGCGATGTCACCAGCGCCGTAAATGGCGACGTCTTTGGTGAGCGCTCCGAGCGGCTTTCGCACAGGCGAGGCCCGTTACGGCCGCTCGAACCGCAGCAGGTTCAGAAAACACCAGCCCGGTACGGGCAACAGGCGAGTGAGGGCGCGGTGCAAGGGGCGCAGCCGCGCGGGGTGCTTCCGGATGAGACGGGTCAGCACGGGCACGGTCGGAAAAATACCACGTTGCTCGACCAGCCGGAATCCCGCGCGCCGGGCCAACTCCAGGTATTCGGTCACGGGGCGATCACCGGGATGTTTTTCAAGACTCGCCGTGTGGATCAGCCGGCCGACCAACAGGAAGTGCACCCGCGACTGCAGGTGCGCAAGATTCGGGACCGACACGAGGAGTTCGCCACCGGGGCGAACCACGCGGAAGAGTTCGGCGAGCGCCTGGGGTTGTTCGGAAAATGTCAGGTGCTCAAGCACGTCAAGGCAGGTCGCCCGGTCAAACGCCGCAGCCTCGTACGGCAGGGCCGTGAGTGAACCGCGGCGGACGACGTCTGAGGAATAGTTCGGATCCACGCCCTCGATGGCCAGGCGTCCCTGAAATTCCTCGACAAGCACGCCTTCGCCGCAGCCGGCGTCGAGCACGCGCGTTCCGGCGGGAAGTGCCCTCAGATACTTCCGGACAAATTCGAGTTTGGCGAGGTAGGTGGGATAGAACTCCCAATCGGGCGAGGGCTCGCGATGATAGTCCCCACGGAGTGCGTATTCACCAGTGGGGCGGGCATCCATGCCCGCCAATTGTATCTGCCTCTGAGCCGGCGCAGTGCTAGAGTCCGCCGCCCCTGCCGCCGCGGCCTCGCCCTGGTGGGAGCGTCGGAGGCGCTGTCGGCGACGCGGGCGCACCGGGAATCACTACGCCGGGAATCGTTGACGTCACCGTGCCGCCTGGGCCGGAACGAAGGTTGGGGTTGCTGGTGGCCGGCGTCCCAGGAATGACTGGCGGCAGTTCGCCGGTGACAGGCCGCACAGGCGGCAACTGCATGTCGGGCGATCCTTCAATCACGCGCGGCGCGGGCTGCGGGGGTGGCTCAAACTGTGGCGTCGGCTGCTGAATCGCCTGTTGGATCGGCTGCGCCCCAGACGAGCTGGGAGCGCTTGCGGACACTGGAACGGTTCGACTGGCGAGAATGAACACCGCCTCGAGCGATGAGGCATTGGCTGCGGGAGCCACGCGTGGTGCGGCCCCGTATCCGGGTACGTCTCTCAGAAGGCTGCGAAGGACGTCCACTTCGGGTTGGTCCTTGAATTCAAGATAGGGGATCGTCGCGCCGCCGAGTTTGTCGGCATTCACGATCCGGCTGCCGCCCTTGCGACCCCACTCAGCCATGACTTCCCGCAGGGTGACGTTTTCAGCCACGATCGTGACGTTGCCGTTGTGAAACGACACGTCAAGCTTGCGGCCCTGTGTCTGTGCGGTGAGGCCGTTATCGGCCCCGATCACCCACGCAAACACACCACACGCGATGCCGAGGCTCAATCGCTGAAGGGTCATTGAATACTCCTGTGGAACTGTTTTCAGTCTACACCCCTTAAGACGACGGCTAGAGCAGCTTGGTTACCCACAGCGGAGAGTCTTTTTTTGGCAGATCGCAGGAGCGGCAAATCTCCGGGCCGCCGCTTTCCAGGTGCTGTTTTCTGACATCCAGATAGGCGGGCCCGTTCCAGATGTCGGCGATCGACGATGTCCGCAGGTCTCCCAGGATGTGCCGGCCATCAAAGTCGGCACAACACAGCGACACCCGGCCATCCCACAGGACCGTAAAGGTCTGCCACATCCGGTAACAGGGATAATTCACGTCCGACGTGGCGTTGAGGGTGCCGGCCCAGTTGTGCAGGTCCGTGATGTGAATCTTGTCCGCCACTTTGCGCCAGTGGTCGATGAATTCCTGCTCGTCGACAGAGTTGTTCTGCCGGACAAACGACAGAATCAGCTTCGGCCGGATCTTGCCTGCCGCCTTGCGCAGGCGCACCAGCGTCTCGATATTCTCAATCACATCGTCATAACTGAGATTCAGGCGCGTGGACTCAAAGACCTCTTTGCCCGCCGCGTCGACGCTGATGTTGATCGCATCAAGGCCGGCGTCAATCATCCCCTGCGCGATCTCCTCGGTGATCAGCGAGCCGTTGCTGATCATGCCGACTTCCTTGATGCCGCGCTCCTTGGCGTAGCGCACCTTCTCCACGAGCTGGCGATCCAGGAAGGGTTCGCCGTAGTTGTGGACGCGCACGTGAGTGATGCCGAGCGTCACGCACTCGTCCACGATTTTCTTGAACAGGTCCATGTCCATGACGCCCTGCCGCCGGTGCATCTCGTCGCGTGGACAAAACACACACTTGGCATTGCACAAGTTCGTGCTTTCGATCTGTACGATGTCGGGCCAGCGTGACGTGCGGGTGCGCCCGGTCTTGAGCATCAGGCTGCGCACCGTCTTGGCGTTGCTCTGGAGCGCACGCTCGGCGAGTTTGCGGGCGCGAGTGGAAAGTCCTGGCACGTCTCTATTATCCCCGGGCCGTGGCCGCGCGTTCATGCGCGATGACGCGCGTCAGAATTTCATCGAGGCCCACCGTGGGCTGATACCCGACCGCGGCGCCGATCTTGCGCAGATCAGGCACCCGCCGCGGCATGTCCTCGAATCCGGCTTCGTACGCCTGGTCATATGGAATCAGCACGATCTCCGAGTGCGACCCCGTGAGCGCCTTCACCTTGTGGGCGAGGTCCATCATGGAAATTTCCTCGTGATTGCCGATATTGAACACCTCTCCGATCGTCCCGGGCGTCTCGACCAATTTCATCAGGCCGCTGACCACATCGCCGACATAGGTGAACGCGCGTGACTGCGTGCCATCGCCAAACACGGTGATCGGCTCGTGCGCGAGTGCCTGCCGCACAAAATTCGGAATGACCATGCCGTAGCGTCCCGTCTGCCGCGGCCCCACGGTGTTGAAGAGGCGGACGATGATCACGGGCAGCTGGCGTTCCTTGTAATAGGCCAGCGCGAGGAACTCATCGAGGGCCTTGCTGCAGGCATACGCCCAGCGATGTTTGCTGGTCGGGCCCATCACGAGATCGGCGGTTTCGGTGAACGGCACCGCGGTGCTCTTGCCGTAGACCTCGGAGGTCGAAAACACGACCACCGGCTTGCGATCACGCACGGCCTGCTTGAGGATGACCTCTGTGCCGTGGACGTTGGTCTCAATGGTGCGCACGGGGGCTTCCACGATCAACTTCACGCCGACAGCTGCGGCCAGATGGTAGATGACGTCGGCGCGGTCGACCATCTCACCCACGAGCGATTCGTTCATGACCGTGTCGATGGTGTGGGCGAAGCGCGGGTGACCGATAAACGGCGTGATGTTGTCGAGCGAGCCGGTGGACAGGTCGTCGATGACCTCGACCGAGTGCCCCGCCGCCAGCAGGGCGTCCGTCAAATGGGACCCGACAAACCCCGCGCCACCTGTTAACAACGCTTTCATCGCACTATGACCTCTGCCGCGCGTGTGGCGGCGGTGCCTGAGGCACGCAGACCGTGGGCCGCGACGAACGCGACAGTCGCGTTGGTCAGGGTGGCCCGAACCTGTTGATCATACAGGACCGCCCGCAGGGCTTGTCCGGCGTCCTCGCACGCCCCGACCATGACGCCGGCGTCGACAAACGGGCTCAGGTTGTTGGGCAGCCCGATCACCATCGCTGGGATGCCGAGGACGAGGCCGTCGATAGCCACGGTGGAGTTTTTGGTGACGATCACATCCGCAGCGGCCAGCAGCGAGGCGAGGTCGAGGTCGGACGCAGCGACGGTGATGTTGTAAATGCCGTCCACCAGAGGCGTGTAGACGTCGGCCGACTCCGCCGGGTGGGCTTTGATCACCAGATGGACGTCGGGTTGCGCGCGCAGGGCCTCCACCAGCGCGGGCAGGTCGTTGCGCACCTCGCTGAACTTGGCCGCGAGCACGGCGAGTTTCTGTCCAGGGCGCACCGCGCCGACCGCTTCACGGGTCGCGATGCGGGCCTCGGGGGTGATGGCACTGAGCCTGGCGGCGAGTGCGTCGAGCCGCGGGCTTCCGGTCACACGCAACGTGTCGAGCGGGAAGTGCCCGGCGGTTCGCAGGTGCGCCTCGGCGTAGCCGTCAAACAGCAGCGTCAGGTCGGGAATAGGGCAGCCCCGGTCCTCACCGTGCGCCTCGAACTCGTCGGGTTCGTGCAGGTAGTTGAGCCAATGCCTGTAGATGAAGCCGTGCTGCAGCCCGATGGAGCGGATCGTCCGGCGTCTGGCTTCGAGCACCAGGGCGCGTCCGATGCCGCCGGCTTCGGCATACGTGACCGCGGTGTGCGGTTGCAGCTGGTCGAGCGCCGATCCGAGTTCGTCCATGGTGCGCGCGGACCACGTCCACTGGACCAGGGCGGTGGCTCGCAGTTGATGGTCGAGGATCGGCCACAGGTCGACGTCGTGCACGCGCGCGGCGGCGCGGATCGCGTCGCCGCGCGTGACCGCGGCGGCCAGCGCGTGGCGGTCGCGCCAGAGCGCGAGCGCCCCGCGCAGCGCGCCGAGCGGCGTCATGGTCTCGAGCCGGGTGAGGGCCCCGGCTCCGCCGGGCCCCTCACCCGGCGCGCCGCCCGCACCGGCAAACGTCTTGCGCGGGCCGACACCGACCAGCCGCAACGCGCCGGCACCGGCGCGCTGCGTCACCGCGTCGATCACCGGCCCGACGTAGGTGTCCTG
>JBKJTD010000017.1:0-6036 GCA_046590915.1 Vicinamibacterales bacterium | reverse complement strand
TCGGCCATGAACTTGCTGCCCTTGAAGAGGCGGATGCCGTCATAGATGTTGTCGGGCAGGAACTTCGTGCGGGATCGGCGGGTTTCGGCATCCTCGTCTCCAAGCGGACCTTCAAGGCCGGTGCGGAGCAGGAGATACAGCGCGAGGTAGGGATTCGCGTCGGGGGCAATCGAGCGCACTTCCACGCGCGCTGATTTTTCGTTGCCAATCGGGATGCGCACCATCGCACCGCGGTTGACGGCCGACGCCTTGATCTGGTTCGGCGCCTCGTAGTGCGGGTCCAGACGACGGTAGGCGTTGACGCTGGGGTTGAGCGCGAGGCAGAGGTCCTGGCCGCTGGCGAGAATACGGTCGATGAAGTTCCACGCGCCCTTCGAGATCGAGTCCTGGCCCTTCGCGTCAAAAAAGATGTTCTTGCCGGCCTTCGAGATTGACAGATTGGTGTGCATGCCGTTGCCGTTGACGCCCGTCACCGGTTTGGGAAGAAAGCTGGCGCTCAGGTCCATGCGGGCCGCCACCTGCCGGCAGAGCAGCTTGTAGAGCAGCACCTGGTCTGCGGCGATGTTGACCTCGGTGTACGAATAGTTCATCTCGAACTGTGAGGGCGCCACTTCCGGGTGGTCCTTCTCGTTCTCGAAGCCCATTGCGCGCTGCACTTCCGCGGCGCTGTCGATGAAGAGCCGCAGAGGGTCGCCTGGCAGCGAGTGGTAGTACCCACCGGTGCTGATGAAGTCGAACGCTCCGGTCTCGTGGTAGTGGCGTTCGGCATCGCGCCCCTTGAAGAGGAAGCCCTCGATCTCCATCGCCGCGTTGAAGGTGGTCGCGTCCTTTTTGAAGCGTGCGTCAGTGAACGCCTTCAGCCGTGAGCGCAGGTCGGCGATGTAGGGCGTGCCATCCTTTTCAAGCACGTCGGCAAACACGAGCGCCTTGCCTGGGCCGAACACGTCCGACGGCAGCATGTAGAACGCCGGCCAGTCGATCGCGAGGCGCAGGTCCGATTCTGCCTGCTGCGAAAATCCACGAATCGACGATCCGTCAAACGTCAAATTGTCGGCCGACTTGAGCAGAAACTTCTTGTCGTAATCGAGGGCGTGCATCCGCCCTTCAAGATCCGAGAACACCACCGTGACGGCCTTGATGCGCTTTTCGTCCGTGAGGTACTTCATCTGCCGCTCGCGCGCCTTGTGCGCCGGCGTGCGCTTCACCCGGGCCTCCTTGGTGGCCAGGTTCATGTCTTCGAGCTTGTCGTAGGGGATTTCGAGAAAGTCGCGAAGTGGCGCGTTAGTCAGGGGCGGCATGGGCATCTCCAAGTGGTATGAGAAATAAAGACATGTGAAATTAGCATAAAAATACGTCCACCAAGTCTATTGAGCTCAATTTTTATTCCTCAGATCGGTCCTATTTCTCGGATGATCCCCCCACCAAAATCTCCCAGCCCTCCATGTCTCGTTGTGATATCCTTAAATCCGGATTAACGGATTTATGCCTGCCGCCGCCCCACTCCTCCTCGATTCGCTGTCGGCTCTGGCCGATGCCACCCGCTGCCGCATGTTGGCCGTGGTGGAGGATCACGAGTTGACGGTCTCGGAGTTGTGCACGGTGCTGCAGCTGCCGCAGTCCACGGTGAGCCGCCAGTTGAAGGTGCTCGCGGACGCCGGCTGGTTGGCGGCCCGACGCGAAGGCACGAGTCGGTATTACACGCTGGCACTCCAGGACGACTCGCGCGGGCAGCTCTGGCGGATCACCCGCGATCAGCTGGCCGACCGGCCCTCAGCCGCGCAGGATGTTCGGCGACTCGAACGGGTGTTGAAACTGCGGACGGCCACGTCTCAGCGATTCTTCGCGACGTCGGCGGGGCAATGGGATCTGGTTCGCGACGATTTGTTCGGACGCGACTTCCTGTCCACCGCCTTGCTGAGCCTGCTTGATGACACCTGGGTCGTCGGTGACCTCGGTTGCGGCACCGGCGTCGTCTCATCCGCGTTGGCGCCGCACGTCGGACGAGTCATCGGAGTCGACGCGTCAGAAGAAATGCTCGGCTCGGCAAAATCACGCGCGTCGGCCCATCGCAACATTGAGTGGCGCGTGGGCACGCTCGAAGCACTGCCGCTCAAGGACGCCACGCTGGACGCTGCCGTGATGATGCTCGTGCTGCATCACGTGCCGTCCCCGGTCGCCGCCCTCACCGAAGCGCGCCGCGCGCTCAAACCCGGTGGCCGACTGCTGATCACCGACATGATCACTCATCACCACGAGGAATACCGCCAGCAGATGGGCCACGTGTGGCTCGGCTTTGGCGACGACCAGATGCGCAAGTTTTTGACGCAGGCAGGTTTTGATAAATCGACCGTGACACACCTGCCCGAAGACCCGGGTGCCAAAGGCCCCGGGTTGTTCGTGGCAGTGGGAAGGAAAAATTCACAACGAGACATGGAGAACTGAGAGTTTTCTCTCTTTGTGATTCAGGTTTTTTGGTTCGTATACAAGGAGCAACGATGACAACCGCAACGATGACACCGCACGCATTTGACCTGGCGAAGGCCGCCGGGCGACTTCCCTACAAAGTGGCCGACATGAATCTGGCCGAGTGGGGTCGCAAGGAGATCCGTCTCGCCGAGTTCGAAATGCCCGGCCTGATGTCCATTCGCAACGAATACAAGGGCCAGTTCCCGCTCAAGGGCGCGAAGATCATCGGCTCCCTGCACATGACGATTCAGACCGCCGTGCTCATGGAGACGCTGGCCGTCCTCGGCGCCGACGTGCGCTGGGTGTCGTGCAACATCTTCTCGACGCAGGATCATGCCGCCGCTGGTGTGGCAGTGGGTCCGACCGGCACGCTGACCGATCCAAAGGGCATTCCCGTGTTTGCCTGGAAGGGTGAGACGCTCGACCAGTATTGGTGGTGCACCGAGCAGGCGATCATGTGGCCGGACGGTTCGGGCCCGAACATGATTCTCGACGACGGTGGCGACGTGACGATGCTGGTGCACAAGGGCGTCGAGTTCGAAAAGGCCGGCAAGGTGCCCGCGTTTGACGTGGACAAGGATCCGGAAGAGTGGGGCGTCATCCTCGAGTTGCTCCGGACGCAGCTCACGGAGAATCCCGGTCGCTGGACGAAGGTGGCCAAGGACATCAAGGGCGTCACCGAAGAGACCACCACGGGCGTGCATCGCCTTTACGAAATGATGAACGCGGGCACGCTGCTGTTCCCCGCGATCAACGTCAACGACTCGGTCACCAAGTCGAAGTTCGACAACCTCTACGGTTGCCGCCACTCACTGACCGACGGCATCCTGCGCGCCAGCGACGTCATGCTCGCGGGCAAGGTCGCGGTCGTGCTCGGCTACGGCGACGTCGGCAAGGGTTGCGCGCAGGCCTTCAAGGGCCAGGGCGCGCGCGTCATCATCACGGAAGTCGATCCCATCTGTGCGCTGCAGGCCGCGATGGAAGGTTACCAGGTGACGACGCTTGAGGAGGTGGTCGCGACGGCCGACATCTTCATCACCGCGACGGGCAACCACAACATCATCACGGTTGATCACATGGCCAGGATGAAAGACAAGGCCATCGTCGGCAACATCGGCCACTTCGACAACGAGATCGACATGGCCGGGTTGAAGAAGAAGGGCGTGGAGCGCATCAACATCAAGCCGCAGTTTGACGAGTTCGTGTTCCCCGACGGGCACAGCGTGCTCGTGCTCGCGGAAGGCCGTCTGCTCAACCTCGGTTGTGCGACCGGTCACCCGAGCTTCGTGATGTCGGCGAGCTTCAGCAACCAGGTCATCGCGCAGATCGAGATGTTCAACAACACGTCGAAGTACGAGTTGAAGGTCTACGTGCTGCCGAAGCACCTCGACGAGAAGGTGGCGCGTCTGCACCTCGACAAGCTCGGTGTGAAGCTCACCAAGCTCACGCCCGATCAGGCGAAGTACATCGGCGTGCCGGTGGACGGGCCGTACAAGCCCGATCACTACAGATACTGACGTTCAAGGTCCAAAGGTCCAAAGGTCCAAGGGTCCAGGGGTTCGTTGTGGGGCGGCGGGGGGAATCCTCGCCGTCCTTTTTTATTTCCTCTTGAACGGCCAGAACAAGTGAGAAGTGGAACTGTCGGGGATGTGCCCAGTGCCGAGGCCGTAATGTGACGGCCACTGGCCTGGCGGACAGTGGTAGGTCCACGCCGACATCTGCACGAGCAGGTGGCTGACCAGAAAATGCATCACGTCGGTGGTCCATCCCGTGCGGAACGTGGACTGGGCGGGCCTCTGCGGAAACAGCCGCTCCATCGGCACAAACACGAGAGCGACGAGCAACAGATTGAGCAGGAACCAGTCGAGTCCCAGGCCAACCGACGTGCTCGGCGCCGCTTCCACTGGGACTGTTGCGCCTCCGGCCAGTGAGGCGAGCAGGGCGAAGCCCATGCCCGTCAGTCCAAGCACCTTGCGTCGGCGAAGCAGCGCGCTGAGGAGGCCGAGCAGGAACGCCCCGCCAATGACGGTCGCGACCAGTGGCCGGATCCACGACAGCGCATACACCTCGCGCAGCCCGGGCCACGTCAGCACATCGGGGAATCGGAGGCACACCACGCCGCCGACCGAGAGCACTCCCAGAAACACCGACACGGTGCCGCTGATCCACCCGCTGCCCAGTGACGCGGGCTCCTGATCGTCAAAGACTCGCGCGAGCCAGTCGTCGAGCCGGGGACCATCCACGGCTGACATTCTAGTCGGGTGGGCCTGTGCGGTTTTGATACGCTGTCGCCCGAGGCCCCATGTGAACATCTTTGACGAACAGCCGCCCACAGACCCGGCTCCGTGGACGCGACGGATGCCCGACATCAACCAGTTCCAGAAGCCGGGCTGGTTGACCCCGCGACTCGTGCGCAACGTGATCCTTGGGTTTGTCCTGCTTGGGGTGCTGACCGGGACCGCATTTCAGATCCCACCCGAAGAGGTGGGACTCGTACGGCGACTGGGCAAGGTGGTGCGCACGACCGAGCCAGGTCTGCACTTCAAGCTGCCACTCGTCGAAGACGTCCTGCGCGTCCCGGTGCAGCGACAGCTCAAGGAAGAATTCGGATTCCGGACCACGACGCCCGGCGTGAGGTCCACATATTCAACGGCCGACTTTAATGGCGAGTCCGTCATGCTGACCGGCGATCTGAACGTCGCCGTCGTCGAATGGGTCGTGCAGTACCGCGTGACCGATCCGTACAGCTACCTGTTCAAAGTGCGTGATCTGACAGGCACGTTTCGCAGCATGAGCCAGGCCGTCATGCGTGAAGTGGTGGGCGATCGAACCGTCACCGAGGTGCTCACGGTCGGCCGGCAGGAAATCGCCACGACGTCCGAGCAGCTCCTCCAGGAGATGGTCAACCAGTACGAAATGGGCATCGTCATCGAGCAGATTGTGCTGCAGGACGTCACGCCGCCCGATCCGGTCAAGCCGTCGTGGGACGAGGTCAACCAGGCGCAGCAGCAACGTGACCGGCTGGTCAACGAGGCTCTGGCTGAGTACAACAAAGTTGTCCCGCGCGCAAAAGGCGAAGCCTCGCAGGCGGTGCTGCAGGCGGA
Organism: Vicinamibacterales bacterium; assembly: GCA_046590915.1. Classification (GTDB taxonomy): domain Bacteria; phylum Acidobacteriota; class Vicinamibacteria; order Vicinamibacterales; family SCN-69-37; genus SYFT01. The sequence goes on along the minus strand of JBKJTD010000017.1, from coordinate 466 downwards.
AGGCTACGCCCTTGAACGCGTGAACAGCGCGCAGGGTGATGCCACGCGCTTCAAAGCGGTCTACGAGGCGTATCGTCGCGCGCCCGAGGTCACGCGCCGGCGTCTCTATCTCGAATCGATGCAGCGTGTGTTACCGCAGGTGGGCACCAAGATATTCACCGACAAGGGCACCACCACGGTGATTCCGATTCTGCCGGCGGATGCACTGAAGGCGCTCATACCGCCCGCACCAGGGCGGCCGGGAGGTGGCCAGTGACGCGCAGCACGATCACCAAAGTCGGCGTGGGCCTCTTCGCCTGGATCCTGTTCTCGTCGTCAACCTTCGTCGTGCAGGAAACCGAACAGGTCATCATCACGCAGTTCGGCGAGCCACGCGGGAATCCGGTCAACACCCCGGGGTTGCATTTCAAGGTGCCGTTCATCCAGCGCGCGAACGCGTTCGAGAAGCGATTCCTCGAGTGGGATG